>JBFIZG010000339.1:0-4309 GCA_041604955.1 Gemmatimonadales bacterium
ACGGCTCGGCAACGTTGACGGTTCGCGATCCGGAGACCTTCGCCATACAGCGTGAAGTCCGGGTGGAAGACAAGGGCCTCCCGCTTACGCAGATCAACGAACTGGAGTACGTCAATGGCGAGCTCTTTGCCAACGTGTACCAAAGCGACTGGGTCGTGAGGATCGATCCGGGGAGCGGAGAGGTGCTTCAGTGGATTGATTTCGCCGGACTTCTCCCTCCTGAGCAACGCACCTCCACGACCGACGTCTTGAACGGCATCGCGTTTGATGAAACGACCGGCCATCTGTTGTTGACCGGAAAGCTCTGGCCGACGCTGTTCGAAATCCGTCTCAGGTCAACGGTGGGCGAGGATGCGGGACTCTGAAGCTCGGTCTGACGATCGTCGATCCGCCGACGCACAATCACTATTGACCTAGAGGCACACAGTGCCTGCGGAACCATTCCAACCCGACGATCTCGCTTCGGCACTTCCCGACATTCCGCGTTGGGTAGAAGTGAGGGGAATGCTCCTCTCCGGCCGGGGCAGAATACTTCACCTCGACACACGGGGCGCGCTGTCGGCCGTGGTGCGACAGGACGACACCGGGCTCGCGGCGGTGCTTGGCTGTCCCCCGGCGTCTTGCATCGTGGAGGGGGCTTCAAGGGCCAAAGAACTCTTGGTGGCTCGTGAGGACGCCGACTGGGTGGCCGCGGCACTACCGGAATGGCACAGAGAGCGCGCGGTGTTGCACCAGTTGGCGGCGGACGCGACACTGCCCCACGTACCGCGTGGAGCGGTTCGCGATCTCCGTCTCGAGGAACTGGGGCAAATTGTCGGCTTGGATGAGACGCTCCGATCTGAACTAACGGTGGAATTGCATGCTGGGACCACGGTCGCGGCCGCGTTGGACGGCGGTCGACCGGTGGCGTTTTGCTACGCGGGCGCCGCGACGGAACGCTGGTGGGACATTGCCATCGACACGCTGGAGCCGTTTCGCCGGCAGGGCCATGCGACCCGGTGCGTCACCTATCAGATCCGTCGTCAGGCGGGGGCTGGGCGATATCCGGTGTGGGGAGCGATGCTGTCAAACGCTCCGTCAAAACGGATGGCTGAGCGATTGGGGTTTGTAGCCGTTGACTCGATCGAGGTGTTTTCACGACCTGAGACGTGAGGTGAGGAGTCGGGGGCGGGGTGACCGCAGAGCCGGTTGTGGTTCGCCCGTACGAGGCCAATTGGCCCGCAAAGTACGAAGCGGGCGACTCGCGTTGCACGACGTGTTTCGCGGTCCGCGGTGCGAGTCGAGCACAAGGAGGCGATTTCTGGCGGCGGCACATACTGTTCCGCGATCACTTGCGCAAGCACCCCGACGTTGCCGTTCGGTACTTCGCGCTCAAACGTCGCTTTGCGGCGGTGCATCGCCACGACCGGCGGGCGTACCTGGAGGGAAAGGGCGCGTTCATCGAAGCGGTGTTGGCGGTCGCCGGTGCCGGAGTGCGACCAATCGGTTCTCCACGGATTGCAAAGAGGCCGCGGGACCGTAAATCACGTTGACGCGATGTCTTGACATGGATGTATCCCAACTCGCCCGTGTGCTCAAAACCGGAATCGACCGTTTCCCGAGCCACTTAGCAACCCTGGCCTCCGCAAACGGGTTGAACCAGGTCGAGCAACCTGACGAAGTTTCCTGGGTTACGGCACAGGGAGAACTGCGATCGCTCTTCTACGTCATCGAAGATCCGCGCGATTTGCGCAGAGTCACTCGCGTATACGAGCGGACGAAGGAGGCTCGATCGCCATTCACCTACGTGCTGGTACACCAGTGGGGAGACGGTGACGGCAACTGGGATATCTTTACGATACGCCCAACGCGCTGCATGGAGCACCGGGGCAGAGTTATTGGGAGCACCCGCGTGACAGGCACGGGCCCCAGTCTTCGGGATGACATTTACGGGCTTTTCACGTGCGGGCGGCCGTTCCCCGCACCGGGCCGAGAAGCATGGGCTCGGTTGCTGGGGGCGCCAAGGACCGATGTGACGGGCCGCTTAGCGGCAATGGCCTTCGACCACGGTTGTTCGCAGGAGGAGGACGTTGCCCTCGTCTGGCACGACTCGGCTGGTGTGCAGGCCATGTTCCACGTTTTGCCCGATCCACAAGACCTGGCCGCCTTTGTGAACATCTACCATGAGATTGCCCGCCGAGAATGTCCGGTAACGTTCGTGTTCGTGGCGCAAGATCAACCACTCGTCTACGACATCTTTCGGCTGTCGGCGCGGAGCTATCTCGAACATCACAACCAGGCCCGCTGATGCCCGACGCTGGGTTCTCGTGTGCAGGCCGAACGGCTGGCTTGTCGGCGAAGGAAGGAAATTCGTCAGGTGTGCTCAATGAGCGGGTGGAACACCTAGCGATGCGAAGCCGTCAGCTCCTCGTCATCGTCTGCGTCAGCGCCTGTTCTCCTGGAGAGCGAGGGATGGAAATTGCCGGGGTCGTGAATGTCAAGAACGCCCGTTTGACCTATGTGACGGTGGGAAGCGGACCCCCGCTCATCGTGGTCCCGGGCGGGCCCGGACTGGGACACGCCTATCTTCGGAAGCCCATCGCCGAACTCTTGAGTGATCACCGGCGGCTCACGTTCTACGACCCCAGGGGAAGCGGATCGTCAACGGGACACGACGCGGAGAGCGACCTGACGATGGAGACGCTTGTCTCGGACCTCGACGCGATCCGAGGGGCCATCGACGCCGAGTCGGTCGACCTCCTCGGGCACTCGTTCGGCGGTTTGCTCTCGCTCTACTACGCCCTGCGGCATCCGAGCCGGGTCCGGAGCCTCGTGCTGGTGGACGGGGATCCGGCGTCGTGGGCGGACTGGAGTTATTTCCGCACGGTGATTGGCGCCCGTCGATTGGAGGCTGATGCTCAGCGCATGAGCGAGATTTCGTCGGCCGACGGCTGGTCCCGGGAACCGGACCGCGTCGCGGAGTACTTCCGGATCTTCTTGCGTCCCTATTTCGGCGCCCGTGACCTTTCGGGTGCTCTCGACTTTGCGTTCGACACGTTGGGCTTTCGGAAACTGAACGCTACTTCGAGCGCGGTACGCGCCGATCTGGGTGAATGGGATATCACGGACGCGCTTCGGACGATCGATCAACCGATCCTACTCGTGTATGGCGGGCAGAGCATCTTCCGGCCGGGTGCGGCCGAATCGATGCATGCCGCACTGCCGAACGCGCGATTGGAAATCCTGCCGTCGGTGGGGCATTTTCCGTTCCTGGAGGACCCGGCGGTGTTCGGTTCTCTGGTCGTCGGATTTCTCGAGGGATCAGCGAATCCGGAGATGGGGCAAAAATGACTCTACGACGTCTGTGCTTGATCGTTCTCGGGATGACCGCATGTGCGGCGAGCGAAGCCGATCGCACTGTCGCGTTTGTCGGCGCCCGCCTGATCGATGGTACCGGACGCTCGCCGATTGACGATGTCGTGATCGTGGTGCGGGCCGGTCGCGTCGCCGAGGTCGGCACGGCCAGTTCGGTACGCATCCCCACAGGTGCCGCACGGGTGGAGCTCGGCGGACGTTTCATCGTTCCCGGATTCATCAACACGCACGGCCATGTCGGGAGAACCGCGGAAGCGGATTCCGGCGCGGCCCTGCGAGCGGCGTTGCTGCGGGACCTGACCCTCTACGCGCAGTATGGCGTGACCACCGTCAACAGCCTGGGCGGCGACGGACCGGAATCCGTGCGCCTGAGGAACGAACAAGATACGAGCTCGCTCGCACGGGCACGGATATTCGTCGCGGGGACGGTCGTCACCGGTGACACGCGAGCCGAGGTCCGGGACGTCGTGGACCGAAACGCCGACATGGACGTCGACATGATCAAGATCCGCGTCGACGATAACCTGGGAACGGCCGTCAAGATGTCGCCCGCGGCGTTCATGGCCGCAATCGATCAGTCGCATCGACGCGGCAGACGATTGGCGGCGCATGTGTTTTATCTGAACGATGGCAAGGCGTTGCTCGAGAGCGGCGCAGATTTCATTGCTCACAGCGTACGCGACAAAGCGGTCGATAATGAATTCATCGATCTCCTCACCGAGCGGGGCGTGTGCTACTCTCCCACGCTTACCAGGGAAGTCTCGACGTTCGTCTACGAGACCGTTCCAGCCTTTTTCGGCGACCCCTTTTTCCTCGCCTACGCGGACTCGAACGTCATCCGGGAGCTGAGCGCCCCGGCGCGACGAGAGTCCGTGCGGACGAGTTCGAGCGCGCAGCGGTACAAGACGGCGCTCGAGGTTGCCAAGGCGAACGTGAAGCGTGTAGCAGACGGTGG
>JBFIZG010000340.1:0-4294 GCA_041604955.1 Gemmatimonadales bacterium
GCGTTTTGTGGCGCGCGGCGCCGTGGAAGACTCTGCGAGCGGCCAAGTCGAGGTCCTGCGGCTGCGGTTGGCGCGGGCAGACGATGTCATGAAGTTCTCCTCACGCTACCGGATTCCGGCGGACCTCGCGTCACTCGTCTATGACGTCGCTCTGAGCGAAGGCATCGATCCGGAGCTGGCGTTTCGCCTCGTGCATCTGGAGAGCAGGTTTCGTCCGCGTGCGACCAGCTCGGCGGCGGCATACGGGTTGGCCCAGGTCCAGGTTGGCACGGCCAAGTTCTACAAGCCCGACGTGACCGTGGAGATGCTGTACGAACCCGAAACCAACCTGAGAATCGGGTTCCGGTATCTACGCGATCTCATGGAACGGTATGGAGACGTGAAGCTCGCCCTGCTTGCATACAACAGGGGGCCGGGTCGAGTACAGCAGCTCATGGGCCAGGGCCGCGATCCGGAAAACGGTTACGCGAGTCAGCTCATGGAAGGATACGTTGGGACGTTTTGATGAGGGGTTAGGAGTAGGAGCTAGGAGATTAGCGGTTGCGATTACCCGTTAGCGATCGGCGAGTCGGGTGCGACGGGGGGAGCCAGTGGTACTGGCCCTCCCCTCGCTCTTGGGCCCTAGCTCCTGCTACGGCGACCCCGTACCCACCGTGAGCCGCTGACCGACTCGGAGGTGTGATCCTCTGATCCCATTCCAGCGGCGTAGGTCGCTGATTCTCACGCGATACTTCTTGGCGATCGACCAGAGACTGTCACCGCGCCGAACGGTGTAGCGACGCGCCATCTGGACCGGTCTTGGCGCAGCGCTGGGGTTTGACCGAGCCATCAGGCTCACTGGAATGACCACACGCTGGTCGACGCGAAGACGACGTGGCTCGATGCCGCGGTTCGCGGCCAGGATCAGGTCTAGGCTGACACCGTACCGTTGCGCCAGGATACCGAGGGTCTCGCCCTTCCGAATCGTGTGTTCCTTGAAATTCACCCGCTCGCTCGCGGGCAGCTCCGCATATCGACGCGCCACTTTGCTTCCCGTCTCACGCGGAACGCGCACGATGGCGCTCCGTCCCGGGGGAGTCACGCCTCGGTAGTACCTCGGGTTCAGTTCCACCATGGCGCGAAGCGTCGTATCCGCTAGATGCGCGAGTACGTCCAGACCGGTCGCATCGGGTACGGTGATCTCATCAAACACCAACGGGCCCAGATACGGAATGCTCTCGAACCCGTGCGGCAACGGGTCTTTTGCGATCATCGCTGCGGCGATGAGCTTGGGCACGTAGTCCTTCGTTTCGCGCCGCAGATACCGCCCGTCGTAGAGCGCGAAAAAGGCGTCGTCTGACTGAAGGGTATCTCGGGAGCCCAGTCGATTGAGTCCCCGCGATACCCGCCCCGATCCGCCGTTGTACGCCGCCGCCGCCAAGTACCAGGAACCAAATCGCTCTTTCAGGTCCCAAAGGTGACGGGCCGCCGCATCGGTGGCCCGAAACGGGTCTCGCCGATCGTCTACCCATTCGTCGACGCGAAGGGAATACTGGCGACCGGTGCTGGAGATGAACTGCCACATTCCGACCGCGCTCGCTCTCGACACGGCAGTGTTGGAGTACCCGCTCTCGATGAGCCCCAGATAGACCAAATCTTCCGGGATCCCCTGTTGGCGGAACCGATTGCGGATCATTCCCTCGTACCGGTTCAGCCGGCCGAGCCAGATCCGAAACCGGTCTCGCGAGGGCCCGAGGAAAAAGTCCTTGTAGTACTCGACGCGTCGATGGGAAGCATAGGATTCCACATCGATATCGAACGTCGGGCCTGACGCACTGGCTGCGCCCCCGCCTGTCGCCGAATTGCTCAGACCGGCCGAGCCGCGACTGATGCGATCCGAAACGGAGGAGGGCACCACACCCCGTACATGATCACCACCTTTCGCGAGACTGCCGAACTCCAGCGTCTGGAGGGCGAGCAGAGCATCGGCGTCGGCGGCGGAATCCTCGGGCGTCGGCTCCGGAGCCTGGACGGCAACGGGACCCATCGCTGGCGGTACCTCCATCACCGGGGCGACCGCAACAGGAGTCACCGGAGCGGTGGCGCAACCGGCGAGCAGAAATGCGACGCCGGCAACGGCCGTGGGCATACGAATCGTCTGTTTACTCATGGTCTGTCCCCATCAGACGCAACCCAATGCACGAACCGTGCCTTGCACCCGGTACTTCCACCCACGCCCAAACCCGCTGCTGTCATCGTTTTGCACTGAACGGTACCTCGAGTTGTCTCGTAGGACTCGGCTCGATTGCGCGTAGAACGTCGACATCGAGCCGAGGTTTGCCGTGTTCGTCCAACAGCACCGAGATCAAGAGAATCTGGCCGTCCATCAGCGTCACTCGCAGGACCCGGCAGTCCGACCGTATCTCGACTTCGTCGACCGTACTCCCTTTGAGCTGCCCGACAGCTTCTGCAATGCGGCGGAGGTCCTGTACAGGAGCAATGGTCACGGGATTCGCTTGTGTTGAGGTCAGGACATGGTTTGGACGAGCATTTCCTTGAGCGTCTCGTCCGTCAGCCGTTCGGCTTCTTGAAACAGTGAAGATTTTGAGTCTGACTCGATTGGTGCAGGCGCCCAGATCGCGCGCCGTTTGGGTTCGGTGTCCGCGGGACGGAACGACAACATCAGGCGCCAGTACTTCGCGTTGGCCTTCCATTCCGCCGCGGCTTGTACGTGCCAGGTCACACCGTCCTGATCGATCTTTCTCCACGCCATCGACTCTAAAAGCTCCCGGGCACGTTGAATGGTTAGGAAGCGGACCGAAGAATATGCGGCCACTTCCTCGGGGCGGTCAAGGTCATCGGTCGAGCCCGAGAGCAGCAAGATCGGCAGCGCCATCGAGGTCACGGAGAGGCTCGAGTTGGCACGTCCGAAGATGCCGTTTTTCACAGGTTTCGAGGGTGATCCGTAGCACATCGGCCGTACTCCATGGAACGGATCGAAACAATTCCGGACACGGGGCGCGAAGACCGATCAAATAGTATCCACCGTCGAACGCCGGGCCCAGCACCACATCGGCCACGTCGAGCCCCCGCACCGCCGAACGGATCGTTGTGGCGTCAACCCCGGGGGCATCTGCCCCAATCGCCAGCACACGCTCCGCTCCCTCGCTGAAATGACGGTCAAAGGCGTAGGCAATTCGACGGCCCAAATCTCCGCGGGGCTGGGGACGGAACTCCAGGTCTTCCCCCAACCAGCTTCTCATGTCCGCTTCGGCCCCGGGTGGGTCGAACCAGACACAGACCGGCACTTCCAGCGCCACTCTCCCAACGACCAACTCGCCGACGGCACGGTAAGCGGCCAGGGCACGCTCTGGGCCCACTTGGGAGGCCAAACGCGTCTTTGCCCGCCCTTCGATGGGTGCCTTCGCCAAGACGGCGACCTGGGTCACTTGGGTTCCGGACGGTACCATCGTGCCAACCTGGCCGGCGGGACGCCCGCGAGATAGGCCGCGACCAGTCCCGCGTTCCGGACCCACGTCTTGTACGGTCCCTCCCGCTTCCATCTGCGATTTGAAACGATGAGCGGTCCGGAGAGACGCTTCAGCCGACCGTGACGCCGAAGAGCGCGAACGATCGCGACGTCTTCCATCAGCGGAATCTCCGGATACCCGCCGACCTCTTGAAACAGCGTCCGCCGGACGAGAAGCCCCTGGTCGCCATACGGGAGCCCACCGATCCGATCCCTGACGAGGGTACCGAATTCGATGAGCCGAAACCACACACCCGGCCCATCCAGCCCGAATCGCCAGACTGCTGCGGATACCTTGGGGTCGGTTACAATCGTTTCCAGTGCGTCGCGGGCGGCGAGCGGCATGCGGACGTCAGCGTGGAGGAAGCAAAGCCACTCGCCCCGCACGGCGCCGGCACCCGTGTTGAGTTGGAGTGCCCGTCCCGGCGGGCTCGCCATCACTCGCGCGCCGGCCGCGCACGCGACATCGACCGTCCCATCGTCAGAGCCACCGTCGACCACAACCACGTCGATGACTGACGGCATGTTGGCAAGATCCGCAAGGATGCCTCCAATGGTGGTGGCTTCACGAAGGGTGGGTATGACGACGCCGACAGTCGTCACGGGTCACTCGGCGGGAGGGGGGCGGTTCGCCATCAGTGACCCGAGGCAAAGACCGCCGTATCGTTGAGCGTCCAGTCGTAATCGCTGAATTCGAGCCTGGGCGCCCGCGCGTTCCGCAGGAACGTCTTGTCGTCGTCGGGCGCATGTGCCGCCAGAAACTCGATGACGCCTTCGCGCCCCCCA
>JBFIZG010000341.1:0-4289 GCA_041604955.1 Gemmatimonadales bacterium
AGATCACGACCGAGCGCCCGACCAGGTCCGCGCGTCCAAACTGCGTTGTCGATTTGAGCGTGACCTCAAACGCCGGCGAGGTCCCGATGTCGAGCGCCCGACGCAAATACAGGCTGCTCCGCGTGCCGCCGCTCGGATGGTGGAGGATCAACACCGAAAGCGGTTGCACCGGTTTCAAAACGAAATGAAAGAGATTGTCATTGGGAAGCCGATCGCTGCCGGCGCGAATCGTCCCCCGGGTGATCCGAGTCGGCACGGCCACCTCGGTGAATCGAACCAATGCGCCCGAGTGTGCGCCGATCCGGGCCGTCTTGCGCTGGAGCACCTGGCCATCGATCTCGAACTCGACGTCGAGATCCGACACGTCGTCGGACCCGAGATTCACGACCCGCGCCGCGACCGTGACACGCTGCCGCGCGCCTGTCGTGACACGGTCGAGCGTCACGTCGGTGACGGCGAGATTCGCTGCGTCGGGCGTCGACAGATCCACGCGCGTCAATTCGGTTCCAGGCGGGAGCGTCAGATCGCTGTCCCGATTCCACCCAACCCGCTGAAAATCCGTCACCAGCACGACCTGCTTCCGCGACAATTCAGAGTCTTCGAGAATCTGGTTCGCCACCCGGACGGCGGGCGCGTATCGAGTCCCTCCGGCGCTGAGTTCCGTTCGATCCAGCGCCGCCTTCAACGTCAGAGGGTCGTTCGTCGGCTGTACGATTGCCTCCGCGTCATCCGAAAACGTCACCACACTCGCACGATCGTCGGGTCCCAAGCCATCGACGACGTCGGTGGCCGCGTCGAGCGCCCGCTGCCACCGATCTTCGTAGCCCATACTGAACGACCGGTCCAACAAAATCACGACATCCCGCGCCCCAGCGATGGTGTTGCCACCCGTTCCCCCCGAATCCAGGAGCGGACGCGCAAACGCCAACACCAGCGCCACGAGAGCGAGGGCGCGTAGGAGAAAAAGCCACCAATGCCGAATCCGCTGGCGGCGAACGGTCTTGAACGGGATCTGTCGCAAAAACATGAGCGACGGGAACCGAACGACATCGCGTCGGTCACGATTGGTCAAGTGGATGATGATCGGGATCGCGAGCCCGATGATGCCCGCCAAGAACGCCGGAACGAGAAAGGAGAGACCCATCGACGTCACCGCACCCGGCTCAGCCGTTCACGTCGAGACAGGTATTCGAACAGCGCGAAGTCCAGCGGTTTCGTTACATCGAGCAACACGTAGTCGATTTGGTTTTCGCCGCAGCGCTGCCCCAACGTCTCGATGTGCCCGGTCATCAGCGATCGGTACTGGTCCTTGAGCGCCTCAGGGACCACAGGGATCTTCTCTTCGCTCTCGATGTCCTGGAAATGCGAGGCCTCCTCGAACGGAAATTGGAGCTCGACGGGGTCCAAGACGTGAAAGACGATGACGTCGTGCCCGCGGTGACGCAACCGATTCACCGCGCTGATGACCACATCGGCGGCTTCATATAAATCGGAGATCAATACGAGAATACTGCGCCGCTTCATGCTCTCGGTGATCTTGAGCATCGGCCCTTCGAATTCCCCACGCCTCGCAGCAGTGACACGATCCAATGTGTGCAACACGATGTCCAGGTGCTTTGCCGAAGACGGCACGAAGTCCACGATGTCCTGGTCGAACGTCACGATGCCGACGCGGTCGCGCTGCTGGCGCGAAAAGTACGACAAGCATGCAGCCAGGTATTTTCCATAGTCGAGCTTGGTAATCTCGCTACTGCCGTAGCTCATCGACTTCGAGATATCAAGCAGAATACTGAAATTGGCGTTCGTATCCGCTTCGAATTCCTTTACGTAGAACCGATCGGTGCGCCCAAACACCCGCCAATCGACGCGACGAATGTCGTCACCCGGCATGTAGGGACGGTGTTCCGCGAAATCGATCGAGACACCGAGATAGGGGGAATGGTGGAGGCCGTTGATGAATCCGTCCACCACGGTTTTGGCCAGCAGTTCGAGGTTCCGAATCCGCGCCAAGACCTTCGGGTCGAGAAAACTCGAGGTCCCGTTCACATCCCGGACGCCGGCACCGGCACGGTCTCGAGGAGCTGGTCGATCAACTGATCGGACGTCACGCGCTCCGATTCGGCGTGGAAGTTGGTGAGGATGCGGTGACGCAGCACCGGGTGCGCGAGCGCGCGGACGTCTTCGAAGCTCGCGTGATACCGCCCGTTCATGAGCGCGCGTGTCTTGGCCCCGAGGATGAGATATTGCGCAGCACGGACACTCGCCCCGTAGGACACCCACTTCTTGATGAAATCGGGCGCCCCCGTTTCACTGGGTCGGCTCACTCGTGCGATCGTGACGGCGTATCGCAACACTGGCTCCGGGACGGGGACCTTCCGGACGAGGGCCTGAAACGCCTCGATGTCTTTCCCCGTCACCTGGTGCTCGAACTGGTGGTCTTGGATCGCAGTGGTGGTACGGACGACTTCGAGCTCGTCGTCTTCCGGCAGATAGTCGATCACGGTCTTGAACATGAATCGGTCGAGCTGCGCCTCGGGCAACGGATAGGTCCCCTCCAACTCGATCGGGTTCTGGGTCGCGAACACGAAGAAGGGCTCTTGGAGTTCGTACGTGCGTCCCTGAACCGTCACGCGATGCTCCTGCATGGCCTCGAGCAGCGCCGCCTGGGTCTTGGGCGGCGTCCGGTTGATCTCGTCGGCGAGCACGATGTTCGCGAAGATGGGGCCCGGCATGAACACCATGCGCCGTTTTCCGGTGTCGGGATCCTCTTGCACGAGATCGGTGCCCGTGATGTCGGAGGGCATCAAGTCGGGGGTAAACTGGATGCGGGAAAACTCCAGGTCCAAAACCTGGGCGATGGTGTGGATCAGCAGCGTCTTCGCCAGTCCCGGGACACCGACGATGAGACTGTTGCCGCCGGCAAAGAGCGACAAGAGCACCTGATCGATGACCTCTTCCTGTCCGATGATGAGCTTGTGTAGCTCCGCCAGGACGCGGTTCCGCCCTTCCCGTAACCGATCGGCAAGATCCGCGTCGTCTGTCCGCTCCACCTCTAATGGTTGCGTCGTCATAATGCTCCAATCAGTGGGTCATGGCGTACACGATGTAATTGACGCCGAGCTTGTACGCTTCGTTTGACAGCTCGATGGGAATGAACCCCGTGTCGGAATATTCCCACGACTCACCGATGTCATTGTTGTAGTTCACGATCACCATGAGTCGCTTCGACGGGTCATTGTCTTCGAAGATGCCATAATACCGCGCTGGATAATCCCAATAGGGGTGGTAGTGATCCAGCGACTCGATGTCGAAAAACGAATGAAAGATCGGGTACGAGGGGTCGAGCTCCACCAGCTGACCGTCCGGCAGCACCTGCCGCATCTTCTCTTCGAAATTGTACCATTGCTGGTCTGCGAAGTCGTCGAAGATCAGAAACCCGCCTTTACGCAAATAATTTCGGAGGCTCTCCGTCTCCGCGGCCGTGAGGGTCCAGAACCCGGGTTCCGAGATATAGGCGATGGGGTACTTGAAGAGATCCGGATCGTCCATTGCCATGATGTTGCCGCCGCCCATGTGGGGCTGAATCGCCGTGAGCTCGCTCAGAATCTTCATCAGATTCTGCTCCGCCCGCGGATAGTCGTGGTCCCACTGGAGATCCCCCCTGCGCCCGAATCCGCCGCCCCACGTCACCAGCGGCTCAAACCGGAGCCTCAGAAACGTGAAACGCCCGTCGTAGTCGAAGTTGAATTCCTCCCGGGGATCGGGCGGCGATGCCTGCGCGTGAAGCGTGGCACCCCACACCAATGCCGTTGCCAGCACCAGGGCAGCGTGCCTCATGAGGCGGTTGCTCTTCGTCGTTAGCGAGCGCGTCACCATCACTATGATCCGCTCCCCCGAGCATCGTAGATGCGGAGTAGGAGTTCCTGTGCCTCCTCAAAACTCGGCGCCGTTTCCAAGCACGCAAGCACGGCGCGCCGAGCCGATCGTAAATCTCCTCCCTCGAAGTGGGCCAGCGCCAGCTGATAGAGCGCCGCCGCTCGGTCGACCGGGTCCAACGCGACCACCGCACTCCGCTCGCGAACGGCGTCGGGGTGACGCTGCAATCCCCGATACAGGCCGGCGAGTCGTTCGTGCGCTTGCGATTCGAACGGATAGATGAACATGGCCGCCTCGAGTGCCGCCGCCGCCCCCGAAGAGTCGCCGAGCATGAGCCGCAGGTCCGCGAGCTCGATATGCGCCTCGTAGTGTTCTTCGTTGAATCGCACCAACTCCGTCAGTTCCCCAGCCGC
>JBFIZG010000342.1:0-4285 GCA_041604955.1 Gemmatimonadales bacterium
GGCAGAGCGAAACAAGTCCTCGTGATCGGTCTAAGATAGTGGTTCGATGTTGGATGTTGAATGTTGGATGTTGGATGTTAAATGTTGACTCACCGAATCAACAAGATCCGATCGATCACCGGATAGAGCCACTCCACCCCGCGCTCGGTCACCACCGCATCGTCTTCGATGGGGATCCGCACCTTGGCGCCGCCCCACTCGGGCGCCCGCGTGTAGGCGAAGAACTCGATCGAAAAGAGATTCGACGGCCTCACCTCATACGTGAGTCGTAGCGGATTGAAGAATGCGATCGACGGGCCGATGCCATGGCCGAGGTTGCCGACCGAGTGCGACCCCACGATGACGTCTGTGTCGTCGCTGTCGGAGGGGCGATTGAACTCGGCCATCACCGAGTAGCCCGGCTCGGCGTCGATGCGCGCATTGATCTCGTCGTAGTTCGCCTGCGCTGTGCGTCCGGGCTTGATGGTGGCCTTGATGATGTCGCGTACACGGAGGGCCCGATCGAACGCGTGTTGGATGCCGAACGGAACCTCGGTCTCGCCCTCGCGCAGTACGTAGGCGATGCGCTTCATGTCGGTGTAGAAATTGAGGTACCCCACACCCCAATCGATCATGAGTAAATCGCCGCGCTGGATGATTCGCTCGTTGGACGTCGCCTCGATGCCGTCGGGGCCCGTGATGTAGACCGACGGCATGTCGAATGAGGAGCCCAGCCCGTTCGCCAACAATTGATCCCACATCCACCAGGCGACGTCCTCCAAAGCGGTAACACCCGGCGTGATGACCTCGTTTGAGAACGCTCGCTCCGCGATGCGCCGGGACCATTCCCCCGCTTCGCCAAACGCCACGATCTCCGATGCGACGCGCCGGGAGCGAAAATCCGATACGAGCCTCTCGGCCGACACCAATCGGTCGTCGTACGGTGCGCCCAGCGTCTCGACGAGGTACAGGTAGCTCGTATGCGAGAGCCCGTCGGCGGCGCCGATGCTATGGGACATGTTGACGCCGATTCGCCGCGGGTCGCGCTCGCGAACGAATTGCGCGAGATCGAAGGTCCCGCCTACACGATCGTACGCGCCGCAGGCCTCGAGCATGCGGCCACCCACGCCGGCGGCAACCCGCTCGACGCGATCGCCCCCCCGATCGGTAAAGATGTAATACCCGATACTCCCTGTGTATCCACGGCCCAGGTCCTCGTACAACGGGTCGTAATGTCCTTCCTTCTGCATGACGATCCACATGTCGATGCCGTTCTCCCGCATGGCATCCGGCAGAATGAGATCGAACTTTTCGTTGCGTATTTGACACATCCGATCCCACCGCCGACGAGATTCCTGGGCATCCGCCGGAGTCGTGGACGCGCTCGTGACGGTGAGGAGCCCAATCGCGATTACTGAGCGACGTATCACGGTCATCCTCTCTCGTTGTCTGAAGGTCTTACCGGTTTCGGACTCAGCTTGCAGGAGTCGTGCATCGGAGTCAAGTTTGCCACTCGCAATGTTGCACCTCGTCCCCCTCCAGGAGGTTTTCATGAAGCGGATCGTACTCGCAGTCGCCGCAGCGACGATCGTCATCGGGTCGTCGTCATTCGCGCAGGATGCCCCGAGCACCATCATCTTCGGCCAGTACTACCGTTGCAACCAGGGCCGCGAAGCGCAAGCCGATCAAATTGTGCGCCAAACCTTCGGCCCGGTCATTCAGAAGCACGTCGATGCCGGTCACCTGACGGGATGGATATGGTTCACGCATTCGCAGGGCGGATCCTGGCGCCGCCTGCTTGCGATGGTGGGAACCGACCTGGCACAGATGATGGGTGTGAGAGAGCAGATCGTCGAGGAAGTAACCAGCCAGCACGCCAACGCGGTGACAGAGTTGGGTTCCATCTGTGGCAGCCATGACGATTACATCTGGAATGGCATCGCCACATCGACACCGGATCCGGATGCCGTTGGGAATGCGACACTATCGACATACTATGCGTGTGACAATTCACGAGAGGGCCGCACCAACCAGATCTTTCGTGACGTCATCCAACCGGCGCTCGAAAAGCACGCTGGCATGGGGCACATCGCGTCGTGGGGATTCTATGGGCATCGGTCCGGGGGCATCTTCCGCCGGCTGATGACGTTCAGCGGCCCCAGTCACGTGAGCAACCTGAACATGCAGACTGCCGTGTTACAGGAGGCCAACGAGACGAATCCGCTCGCGATGAACGAGTTTAGGGAAATTTGCAGCTGGCACACCGACTACATGTGGGACAACGCGACCACGGGACAGTGAGATAGTCGCGGAAGGCGGTAGACAAACGCGGAACGGCGCATCGGGTCGGGCGATCTGGCCGGTGCGCCGTTTGCGGTCTTGGGGGCGGATGGGGATGGGGCGCTGGCGCTGGGCGTCCGCCCGCCGCATCGGAGCCCGAGGATGGCGGCCGGAGCGCCGCTGTGACCGCAAGGCGTCGGGCGGGGTATCATTGAGTGCAGATTCGGAGAAAAACATAGATGTTCGCCCGGTGGTTTTCGCTTCTCGTAGTTGCAGGCGCTTGCTCGAGCGCGCTCGGTCCCCTCGATCGTGCGCAATTTGACGTGGTCGCCGAGCTCGGCGAGCCCTTCACTCTCAAGGTGGGCGAGCTTGCGCTGGTGACGGAGGCGGACATCAACGTGCGTTTCTTCGAGGTTGCCGGGGATTCCCGTTGCCCGAGTCACGCCTTGATTCTGTGTGTGTGGGAAGGCGACGGAGCGATTCTGGTGGAGAGCGCCGGGTCGAACTTCGCCGGCCGGATCGACATGCTGCACACCACGCTCGACCCAAAGGCGGTCGACCTGGGGATCGTCGTGCTGGAGTTACTCAGTCTGGACCCCTATCCGGAGACCACCGACCCGATCCCCGTCGGGGACTACTCGGCGCGGTTTATTGCTCGGCGCGGTAATTGAGTTGCCGGCTGGGTTGGAGAGCCCGCCGCAATCGGTAATCGCTAATCGCCAACCGCGGTAGTCCGCTGCAGACCCGGTGGCGTTTTTTTTCGCTGGCGCGGGATCGAGATCGACGATTGGGACGATAACGGGTCGGTTTCAGCTCGCGACCGTGACGGCCGCCCCGCCTTTCCCCCACCGCACCCGTTTCCGACGCTCGGGCATCACCCGGCGCTCGCGCAGGAGCTTGTGGAGAACGGTGCATCGCTGAAACGCGGCGACCACCTGGGGGTCGAACTGCGTGCAGGAACAGCGGGTCACCTCCGCGACAACACGTCCGTACGGAATGGGCGCGCGGTAGGGGCGTTCGGTGGTCATGGCGTCGATCGTATCCGCCACCGTGATCACCCGGGCGCCGAGCGGAATGTCGTCGCATTGCAGGCCGTCGGGATATCCCTTGCCGTCGAACCGTTCGTGATGGCTCCGAATACACGACTCGATGTATCCGCGGAGACTGGTCACGGTTGCCGCGAGCTCCGCGCCTTTCGCCGGGTGGCTCTCCATCAACTCCTGTTCGTCGGCCGTGAGCTTCCCGGATTTCTGGAGGATCGGCGCAAATTCCTCGTAGATCTTTCCGACGTCGTGCAACATGGCGGCGTGTTCGATCCGCTCCGCTTCTCGCGTGGACAGTCCCATTTCTTGAGCAATGAGCTTGGCGTATTTCGAGACGCGTAGCGAGTGACCTGACGTGTAGCGGTCCCGGGCCTCGATGGCCTTGACCATCAGTTCGAGCGTGTCGCGCCCGGCCTGTTCCAGCTGGAGGTTGACCGAGTTTACATGTCGGACGAAGAACAGCGGAATCGCAATGATCACGAAGCCGAGCAGCCCCAACTGAATGAACAGGAACGCGAGCAACAGACCCATGGAACTCGCAAACATGTCGTAGATGAGCCACCGCCCCACCAACCGGCTCCAGCCTTCGCGAAAGCCGACCTTGCCGGACAGCACGACGGCGGTTGTCACGGCCCCGTTCCCCACCACAAAGTAGAGCGCCACCGCGAGGACGAACGCGGGGACGTGCACGGAGAACACTTCGACCGACGGAACGCCACCCAACCCCGTGTAAACCATCCCGGCGAGCCCAACCCCGACGACTTCCTTCGAGACGTTGTGGGTGACCTTGATGAGCGGCTGCCGTCGCATGAGACCTTCGGCGACGATCTCCGTGAGGCACGCAACCGCCATGGCCCAGGCCGGTCCGAGCAGCACGACGGCCGACAGGAACGGTACGAAAGAGACGGCGTTGATCGTGGCGCTGGTGTCGTCACGGAGCGTAAAGGCTTCGGTCAGGATCCCGAGGGTGACCAGCGCGACGA
>JBFIZG010000343.1:0-4284 GCA_041604955.1 Gemmatimonadales bacterium
CACGATGGTCGAGGTCGTCGCTGCCCGTGCCGACACGGTGGTGGATGCGATCCTCGCGACCGGGACCATTGAGGCAATCCAAGCGATCGAACTCCGGCCCGAGGTCGAGGGACGGTTGACGGAGATCCTCGTCCGGGAAGGAACGGAGGTGCGGGCCGGCCGTCCCTTGTTCAAAGTCGACGATGCCGAGCTCAAAGCGCTCGTCGCACAACTTACCGCGGAGCGCGACCGCGCCGTTCAGGCGCTCGAACGCACCAAGGATCTGTTGGCTCAGAACGCGGCAGCCGATGCCGATCTGGAAGACGCGGAGGCGAACGCCCGGAGCGCGGCGGCCCAACTCGAGCTGCAGAACGTTCGGCTCGAACGGACTGTCGTCCGGGCGCCGTTCGGTGGCGTCATGGGCGCCAGGTTCGTGAGCTTGGGCGACTTCGTCAATTCCAGTACTCGACTGACGACGCTACAGACCGTCGATCCGCAGCGCGCGGCATTCCAAGTGCCCGAGCGGTATGCCGAACGGTTGGCTGTTGGGCAACAGGTGAGCGTTCGGGTCGCCGCCGTCGAACGGGAGTTCACGGGCGTCGTGGACTTCGTCGACCCGATCGTGCAGGTACCGGCGCGGACCATCCTCGTAAAAGCGCGAGTGCCCAATCGGGGTCGCCTTCTGAAACCGGGGATGTTTGTCGAAGCGCGACTCGCCACCGAGGTCCGCACGAGTGCGATCGTCGTACCCGAAGATGCTATTCTGCCGCTCGAGGGAACCGATTACGTCTGGCTGGTGAACGAGGGGACCGTGAGCCGCACTCCGGTCACGCTCGGTGTGAGAAACCCCGGGTTCGTCGAGATCATCCAAGGAGTCTCCGAGGGGCAGCAGGTGGTGGTCGGCGGACTCCAGATGCTGTTTGAGGGTGCACCGGTGTCACCGATGGTGGTGGAACGGTAGGGAAGATTCAACGTTCAACGTTCAACGTTCAACGCTCAACGCCCAACAACTAACGTTCAACGTTCATTGATCAGTCGCAGCTCGCCATATTGGGACATCGCCGACCAGGATCCGCGATCGCGCCGCTCGAGCCGAGACTCGGCGTGGGACATGCTGAACCGAACCATGGATGTTGAGCGTTGGACACTCGATCTTCTCCATTGAGTTCCATCCCAATAGACCTTCGGTCCGCCCTTTCCGGCACCTACGACCTGACCCGCGTGCTCGGGCGTGGTGGCATGGCCACGGTGTATCTCGCAAGCGACGTGAAGCACAGTCGAGCAGTGGCGGTAAAGGTGCTCAAACCGGAGTTGGCCGCCTCCATTGGAGCCGACCGCTTCTTGAAGGAGATCGAGATCGCCGCGGGACTTACCCACCCACATGTCGTTCCGCTTCACGATTCAGGAGAGATCGCCGGATTCCTCTACTTCGTCATGCCGTACATCGACGGGGAATCGCTCCGCGGCGCGTTGAATCGCGAACAAACGTTGAAGCCCGCGGTTGCACTGGAGATCACTGCGCGCATCGGCGACGCGCTCGGCTACGCCCATCGACAGGGTGTCGTTCATCGCGACATCAAGCCGGAAAACATCCTCTTTGCCGAGGGACATCCGATGGTTGCCGATTTTGGCATCGCGCGGGCAGTCAGCACTGCCGGCGGCGTCGAGCTGACACGTACCGGTTTCCCGATTGGTACGCCTGGGTACATGAGCCCGGAACAGGCGGCGGGTATTCGGGAGCTCGACCCGCGCACCGACGTGTACAGCTTGGCGTGTGTCTGTTACGAGATGTTGGTGGGTGAAACACCTGGCTTGTGGCTGACCGACGAGGCGGTCAAGCTCGGCCGGTTCATCGACGCGTCACCAAATCATCGCGATCGACTGGATGCCCTTTCCGGATCGGTGGAGTTGGCGCTGGCACGGGCGCTCGCGCTGCAACCAACGAATCGCTACGGGAGCGTGGACGATTTCTTGGACGCGCTGCTCGAAAGCACGAACGTCCGCCGACAGTACAGCGACCGGCAAGTCCGCGCCATCGTGAAACATGCCGCCGAGATGCAGTTGCAACAGCCGACCGAAGAGGGCGCGATGTCTCTGGGAGCGGTCCAACAAATTGCTGCCGAAGTGGGCATCGCTCCGGAGCGTGTCGAACAGGCGGCGCACGACCTGGAGCGTCCTCGGAGACCAACCCCACCGGTCCCGTCCGGGTTAGCTGAAGCGTTCTTGGGAGCTCCGACGCTCATCCGCGTCGACAAGACCCTGGATTACGAAGTCCCCACGTCAACGTATGAAGATCTCGTATCGGAGATTCGGTTGACCCTCGGCAGTGTCGGCCAAGTTGGGACCTTGGGCAAGTCGCTGACCTGGAGTACGGCCCATTCAGCGCCCGGGGTGGAGCGAGCGATCATGATCACGGTCTCGCCCCGCAACGGGTCCACCCGCATTCGGATCGAAGAACGCATCGGGCAGCTCGCAGGGGGGCTGTTCGGTGGCATCGTTGGGGGTGGTGGTGGAGGTGGGATGGGTGCGGTGTTGGGAATCTCGCTGGGTGCCTTGCAGTCCGGCACCGCCGCGGTGGTGGGCGCCATCGGCTGGGTCAGCGGCGCATACTTTCTCGCCCGCGGCATCTTTGCGCGTACGGCGAAGAAGCGTCGAATCCAACTCGAAGAACTCACCGAACACCTCGCAGAACTCTCGTCCCGATCTGAAAGTCTGAAGTAGCAGAATGTTCAAACAACAGTTCCGCCGCTTCGATCGGGCAAGGACAAGATCCTTCTCGAGGCAGGCCGGCGCCGGGTGGTATGGCCTGTTCTTGCTTGTTCTCACCCCCACCGCCGCCTTGGGACAAGAGCGCGACCAGGGGGAGCCGATCCGCTGGTGGCACGGAGTGCTCGCTGTCGGTGGCGCCGCGACGCTGTTCCTGGTCGACGAGCCGGTACAACAACTGGCTCAGCGCCGCCGGTCGCAAACGGTCGACGCCGCGGCAGCCGGGTTCCGACAGCTTGGAGAACCTCTAGTGGTGTATTCGGCGAGTCTCGGCGCCCTGGGCGTCGGACTGCTGCGAGGCGACGACGGACTCGAACGCTCGGGCGCGCGGCTGACGACATCGATCACCCTGGCCGCGGCGGTGGTGCATGCCGGCAAACTCGTGTTCGGGCGGGACCGACCAAACGTGAGCGGTCAGGCGTTTGATTTCCGACCGTTCTCCGGCTTGGCCGACAAGTCGTTCCCTTCAGGCCACACGGCTGTGGCGTTCGCCCTGGCAACAACCTTGTCGGACGACGTCGACCACGACGCAGCAACCGTCGTTCTCTTTGCACTCGCCACCGGTACCGGGTTGTCGCGAATCAACGATGACAAACATTGGACGAGTGACGTCGCTCTTGGAGCGGTCGTGGGGATTGCGAGCGCACGACTCGTAAACGGGCGTTGGACGGTCTTTGGAATCGACACGCCGACGTACCTCGAAAACCGCCGCGGGCAGGCCACTGGACTCGGCGAAGCAATGGTGGGTATGGGCGCAGGCATCGGGTTGTACTATCTGACGTCACGCATCGTAAAGGGCCTCGAGAGCCGTCCACTCTCTATCGCTCCATCTATGGACGGTGGCGTGACGCTCGGGTGGGGTTGGCGGTTTTGAGCTGGGAGTCGACGGGAGACAACGACAAGCGGGACGACGACTTAAGACGACTCGGGACGACTTGGGACTACTAGAGACGACTGCGCTGCACTCCTCAACACCCTGAGACACGGCGCGATGAGGTAACCAAAGCTCAGGAGACGTCCCACGAGAAACGCGACAGAAGCCGCCGTCACTCCGATCATTCCCAACTTCCAACCGAGCACCGGAAAGACGATGGCGATCCCGATGACTTCGAGCACGGTTGCCACCGTAATCGGGCGGGTGACGTGCGCAACTACCAGGATGCCTCGTTGAAACGCGCCCAAAACGGCGAAGAACGGGATCGGCACCAGCAGGATCGTCGGGAGAATCGCGAACCGTGCCAAGTCGGGTTCGAGCCCGGATAGGGTTTCGAACCAAAAATCGGCGACGGGCGTGAGCGCAACGACCCCCAGCCCCGTTGAAGCGGCCAGTCCAAGCCAAAGCGCAAAGCGACCGAGTTCCCGGACCCGTTCGAACTGTTTGCCCATGAGCGCGATCGCGACTTCCTGAAAGCTCAACCCAGCTGCCCGAAACACAAACGACAATGCCACCACCACCGGAAACACGGCGAGCGATTCGAGCGGTGAGGGCGCCCGCCCCATGAAAAACGTCAACATGGGTTGGACGGCGAGCGCGATGAG
>JBFIZG010000344.1:0-4275 GCA_041604955.1 Gemmatimonadales bacterium
ACGTTCGGAAGCGACAAAGCATGTCTTCGACCCCACACACTGTCCACTCCAGCGCGGCACTCGTCGAGTCGGTTCGGCAGTTCGTACACTCTCGCGGGCGCCCGATTCTGGTCGCGGTAGACGGGCGAAGCGGCACCGGAAAGTCCACCGTCGCCATGCTTCTCGCAGAGACACTCGATGCCGTGGTGGTCCCCGGCGACGACTTCTTTGCGGCGGAGGTCACAGCTGCCGGCTGGGACGCTCGGTCTCCGAAAGAGCGGGCTCGGGATGCAATCGATTGGAGACGTCTGCGGCGCGAGGCGCTCGAACCGCTGCTTGGGGGCGCGGCCGCTGCTTGGAGACCGTTCGACTTTGCACGCGGGCCGCGCCCCGACGGGAGCTACGCGATGTGCACAGACGTGACGCGACTCGCACCGAATCCGATCATCATCCTCGATGGAGCATACGCGGCTCGCCCGGAATTGTCTGACTTGGTCAGTTTGTCCATACTCATAGAGTCACCGGCTGTCGTGCGCCGAAAGCGACTGGTCGAACGGGAGGAACCCAGATTTCTCGAGGAGTGGCATCGTCGGTGGGATGCGGCAGAGGCTCACTACTTCACGCAGGTTCGCCCACCCAGCTCGTTTGACATCGTTGTGACGAATGGATGATCGCCCGGACAAGTGGTGCATGGCTTCCTCCTCAACAGGCAATGCGCCTCGTGCGGCGCTTCCGATGATGAAGAGTCAGCGTTTGTGTACTCGCGCAGGATCGTGCACGTTTAAGCCAGCGATGAGCGCCCCTAGACTGCCCACGCCCACGGGCGAGACGTTCGCCGGTGGTTTGTCGGGCGGGCGTTGGACCGCTCCAACCCCGTAGGCCAACCCCAAAGCGGGAGACCTAATGAGCTCGGACGACAGACCAAGCATCAAACCGACGGCAGATGGACCGTACCTGGTGAAGAGCATCGAGCGCCTTTCCAACCGAAACGGACCCCTCGACACGGCTCCCACGATGGCCCTGTGCCGCTGCGGGGGGTCCGGCACCAAACCGTTTTGCGACGGCACACATGTCAAGATCGGATTCTCTTCGGCCAAGCTCGATGGGCGCGTACCGGATCGGCGAGACGACTACCCGGCCGAAAAGATCACGATCCACGACAACCGGGGGATCTGCGCTCACGCCGGGCGTTGCACCGATGGACTCCCCTCAGTATTTCGTTTGAAGGAGGAGCCCTGGATCGATCCGCGAGGTGCCCCGGTGGAGCAGATTAAAGACGTGATCCGGCAGTGTCCGTCTGGGGCGCTCAGCTACACAGCCGATGCCGAGGAGCGTCCCGACAAAGAGGGCTCGCCCGCGGTGTTCGTCGCTCCGAACGGTCCCTACGTCGTTACGGGTGGACCGGAACTCCTCGACACGGCACGCGGAGAGGGTGCTTCGACGGAGCGGTTCACGCTCTGCAGGTGCGGAGGATCGAAGAACAAGCCGTTCTGTGACGGTTCGCACTGGCACAACAACTTCAGTGACGACACGAACTGACCCGATGCAGCGGATGCGGCTGAGCCACACGGTGAGGACTCACCCGCCGGTGAATTGTCGGGTCGATAGACAGCAAATGAATTACCCATGCTGACCGAAGCAGAAGGCCTCTTCGAGCGGTTCTGCGATGAACGCGTTCTCGAGTTTCGACGTCTCCCGGAGGGTGACTCGTCGATCCCCGACTATGAGCTACGGCTCCGTGAGTTGACCGTCGCCGTCGAGGTCAAACAGCTCGAGCCAGGTGAGCACGATGAGGAAAATTCGGACAGCCCTGAGAGTCGTGGTGCAAAGGCTCGATACCTCCATGTGGGTCGACTGCGCCAGAAACTCCGGGTTGGGACCAAGCGGCTCAAGAACTACACGCGGAAGAACTTTCCTGGGGTCGTACTCCTGCTTGACGCCAGGGGTCCGACCGGATCCGTCGACCCGATTGGTATCGCCCACGGCATGTACGGGCGAAACCAGACACACACGGCGATTCCAAAAGATCCCCCGGTCGACCCGTGGATTACCCGATTGAGTCGGGGAACCGAACGCGCCGCGACGGACACACGTAACACGAGCCTCAGCGCAGTCGCGGTTCTCCGAGCATCCGGCACCAAGCCTGTCCTCAGTCTCGATGTCTTTCATAATCGATTCGCGGCCTGTCCGTTGCCCGTGGAATCGTTCCGGTTTGACGGTGTAAGGCATTTTGCGTTCGCCTCCTGGGACCGCCAGACACTTCCCAACTGGGTGGAGATGTGATGACCAAAGGCTGGCACCCACCGAGTCAGCAAATACACGTGATCGGCGCAGTTGCCTCGAGCGCTGGTGCGCTGGCGGATGATTCGTAGAGCCGTCGGACAGGAGCCCATGACAGAGACCAAGACACTACGGCATCGAGCCGTCAGGGCAGCGGTCATGGGGCTCGGGATCTCGATCTGGTCGGCAAGCGCGTTGTCGGGGCAAAACCCAACCACGGACCGGGATCGAGTGTACTTCGAGGTGGCCGGGAATGGCTTGGCATACTCGGTGAATTTCGAGCGCACACTGTGGCGCGGACTCGACGTGCGTGTGGGAGCCGGCGGGCTCCCGATCGAGGACGCGCGGTATGCGTTGGGATTCGCGATGGTAGGCTGGCAGATGACACACGGCAGCCATGCGGTACGGGGCGCGCTCGGTGCCGGCATCATCCGGTTTGAAGACGTGTTCTTCCTAGAAGGGGGCCCGCAGACGAGCGTCTACGGGACCGCCGCATTGGCATACCGCTTTCAGCCACGTCGGCGAGGGCTGTTCTTCCAGCTCGCCTTCACGCCGGTATTGGAGGACGCTACTCTCTGGCCGTGGCCGGGGCTCGCTCTCGGCTACGCCTACTAGCCCAGGAACGGGGTCGTTACGGGTGGCTCTCGACCCAAGCGTCAAGCGCGTACGGGCGCGGTGTCCGGCAATTGTCCCCGAAAGGATGTTTGTTGATCCCAACCCCACCTCGCGACCGAGCCACCGGCCGGCTCATTTCCCCCGGGGGCTTTGAGCCGGCGTTTCGTGAAATGCGCGCGCTCGGTAAGGCACTCGATCCGGCGGCCATCACAGCAATCGCAGGACGGTATGGTGTCGAGGTCGAGTTCGAGGCGACAGGGCCGATCATGCAGCGCCATCACCTCGTATTTTAAGCGGCCGCTCAGACGCACCTGCGACGCTGTCTTCCACGGTGTCTAACCAAGGAATCCGCGCTTGGCCCTTCACCCCCAGGTCGTGAAGATGAGGTCTTTCGGCATTGTGACAGCGGTAGCCGTAGCCGTTGTGCTCTTCATCGTTGCGGACCGGCTGCTCCAACCTGCACCCATTCCGGCCGCTGGTGGCGTATTGGGCGGGATCGTTGGCCTATGGCTGACCCGTTCTCGCTCCGGCGTGATGTTCGCAGTTGCTTTCGGCATCGGAGTTGGCACCGCGATCCACCTGTATACCCATGTTACCGGTGGAAGCCCGGCGCCGGTCGAAGGTTTGCTTCTTCACGTTGCGGGAGACGCTGCGATCGGTCTGGCAGTGACGCTGCCGATCATCGCGGTCACCACGTTGATCACGGTGGTTGTCGAGAAGCACGTCGGCCGCGGCCAGGACCGAAAAGGTATCTGAATGACGGTAGGTGCCGCAGCTGCGAACGCTCGGCTCACAAGGAAGCGTGGCGTACAGCTCGCTCGATCGCCGGCGCACGTGCATGTTACTTCGAAACGCCTTGCGTTGACCACCCGCACGCGGCCGTCACACATCGGCCGACCGAGATCGCAAGTGAGGAGTGGAGATGACAGACACCGATTTCATGGGGCGGAAGCACGACATCGCCTACGCGTGTTTTATTCCTCCAGGTCTCGTGAGCCTCATCGGATCGATTGCGGCGTACGTTCCCATGAGCACCGGTACCGCTGGTGGCATCGGGTTGTTGGTGCTCGTCCCGCTCACGATGCTTGCCTTGGGAACCGTACCGATCGGCCTCTATTACTCTGTCCTGCTCCGGAAAGACGCGGCGCTCCCCCTCTTATCGATTCTTACGGTACTACGCTTCGCACACATCGTGACGGACGTAGGGCCCGCGTGGGCGTACAATCTGTCGGGAGTTGCCTACGGTCTAGTCGTCGTCGGGCTGGTTGCATTCTGGTTTCTCTGGCGTCGCAGAGCTTTTAGAATCCAATAGTGCACGAGGACCGCAATTGCCTTGTTCCCGGAAGAACGTCTCGATGCGGCCGTCGCGTCCTCGGCCAATGGTCGGAACTTGGTGAGCGC
>JBFIZG010000345.1:0-4272 GCA_041604955.1 Gemmatimonadales bacterium
CGCCGGGCCAGCACCGCCGATCCAACGGGTTTCGCGCCACCGGATCGCCACACGATTGGCTGGGATCTCGATCTCTACACGTCGTCGTTTCTCGGTGACAAGAACTTCCAATTCGAAGCTTTCGCTGTTTACAACACGAAGAATGAAGCCGACGAAACGTCCTCCGTTTCAGACCGCACGGCTCGTGGAATCCGGATCAATTACCCAAACGACATCTGGCGCATCCACACGTCCTACCGCGAACTCGGCGACGACTTCCGGCCCGCCGTTGGGTTCACCCAGCGGAACGGCTTTCGTCGCTTGCAGCCGACCATCGCGTTCGCGCCCCGGCCACGCGGCATCCTCGGTTTGCGACAACTCGAATTCGAGATCCAATACGAGCACCTTATGGACATGGACTGGAAGCTAGAAACGCGTCAAACGGATCTCACACCGCTGGGACTTCGGTTCGACAGCGGCGACCGATTTGACGTGCAGATCACGCAATTGTACGAGCGCCTCGAAAGCGAAGACGCAGAAAACCTGAGTGACAACCTGGACGCCGTCGTGCCGGCCGGACGGTACAACATGTGGCAGTGGCGGGTGAGCGCGCGCACCGCCGGACGACGAATCGTCTCGGGGAACTTCGAGTTGAGCGGCGGCGATTTTTGGACGGGCACCCGGAACCAATATCAATTTGGTGTCACCGTGCGCCCCTACCCCGGCGTGAGCGTCGGAACCGAATTCGAAACCAACCGCGTGGACCTCAAGGACAGCGAACCATTTACCACCAACGTGTACCGAGTCGAAGGTGGCTGGCACTTCAGCCCTTGGGCATCGTTCACCGGAAATCTCCAATACGACGACCAATCCGAATTGTTGGGCTTGTTTGCCCGGTTTCGCTGGATCATCACCCCGGGCAACGACCTGTACGTCGTCCATTCGTACAACTGGCAGAACCGGAACCTGGACGACCCTCGCGCAGATTTCGACCTCGTTACGATATCGAGAGGCCTGCAGACGAAGTTCAATTTCACCCACCGCTTTTGACGCAGCTGCCGGGCGCAGCGAGGTTGCCCCGCGCGTCGTCACCCAAGACAGAGCCCGGCGGAATCGTTGAATCGAGCTCGTCTCGCGCTTCATCTGGCAACAAACCACGATCGCCGGCACGGCAAGGCCTTCCCTGCCCCGGCACGAATCGACAGATTCCGTCTTGCTCCGCCGCGTCGTTCACCCAGCGAGTCGATTGACCATGCCCACTGACATCATGTTCATGACCACCGTGCTCCCGACCCTCATCTTGACAGCGGGCGGTGTGGGCGCCGCATGGATCATCACCCGAGCGTGGCTCCGAGGCAGGAAAGACGTGCCACCTGCAGAACTGGTAAAGATCTCGGAATCATTGGAGCTGCTCCAACACTCCGTGGACGACTTGCGAGACGACCTCCGGATACACGTGAACGAGATCCGCGAATTGTCCGGCCGTGTCGAATTCGCAGAACGATTGTTGACGGCAGCCAAGGACAAGCAGGTCTCGGAACCTGAGTCTCCGTGAACAGAACTGCACGAGCGTCGCACACATGGGGTGATTCAGCAACCACACATGGACCAGCCGGGCCATTCGCGTTGTAGATACGACGCAGCCTTCATCGTAGTTCTCACCATGGGCCTCGTGAACTGCGCTCGCCCGGGTGCTGCGTCTCCCTACGATCTCTTCATCGTTTCTGAAGCGGAGTTCTTCGATCGCACCCAGCGAATCGCGTTAGTCCCGCTGTATGTCGACGTCGATCTCGACGTTCCCGACACGATCGTGTCCATGCTTGATTCGTTGGTTGAGAACGAGACCACCGTGGCAGGATTTGACGTGATACCATCGCTGGTGTACGACGAGCTGTGGAGAAGAATCGTGGAGGACGTGGGCGGAGTATTCGATCCGTACACCGGCCGTCGAGACGACGAACGCTTCGAGTCCGCGGTTGCGCAACTCAGACGGGAACTCGTCGAGAGATACCAACCGCATGCGCTGTTGGCGCCGGAGTTGTGGATCGTGGAAGCGGACTTCCGTGATGCGCGGGCGACGTGGGACGGAGCGACGCAGAACATCGCGGAGTCGATCTTTCGTCGCGGCGTCGATGGGGTGGTCCTCGCGATCACCCTGGGAATCATCATTGAGGACCTTGATGGAGCCGAGCTCTATGTAAACGGCGGCGGCATTGAGGTGATGGAGACCCTGGAGGGACCCGTGCCACCCGAGGCGCTGTTCAGGGACGCCGAGCGCATCGAGCACGCCGTAAGGACGGCCTTGCAACCGCTCCGTCGTCGCTCGTCAGAGGCGTCGCACGAGCGCTAGCGCCCCACCAAACGAATACGTCGTCAGGGACGAGCTTAGCCCGCGAGCTTCAACACAAACAACCCTTCATCCCAGCTCGTCACGACGAGGATTCCGCTGTCGAAGAAGGGGTAGTTGCTCCAGGAACCGTCAAACCCGGGAGTGTTGGGAATGGACGGAGCGGTATCGAAGAACCCGACTTCACTCGGATTTACGGGATCGCCGATATCCAGCACGCGAATACCGAATTGGTAGTTCGACTGATAGAGGAGGCTACCGCGAATGTACAGGTTGTGATCGGTCGCTCGGTTCGGCCCAAGGTGCTCGGCCGCCAGAATGGGATCATCCAGATCGCTGATGTCCCAAACCAACGTACGGCTCAGGCTCGCCCCGCCCTGCAGTTCGTCTAGCTCGTCGTTCGAGAACAGATACCGTCGGTCGTCCGTGACCCATCCTTGATGTGCGTACCCCACGTTGGGATAGCTCGCGCGCGAGACGGCAATTGGATTGCCCTTGTCGGAGACGTCCGCGATACTGAGGGCGGTTTCGTTCAAGCCGAAGCAGATTTCGCGGCCCGAATAATCGGCGTCGGGCCCGTCGTAGAGAATGCATTCCCCGTCGTGCGTGTACCCGGTGCTGGCGAACCCCGTCAGCGCGTCGGAGAAACACCCGGCAAACACGGGGTTCTGCGGGTCCCGGATGTCAATCATGTGCAGGCCGCCGCCACAGGTCTGGCTTCCCCCGCTGCTTCCTACCGCGTAGGCGTATCCCGTAGCCTCGTTGATCACGATGTTGTGTGCGCTGGCGATCCCGGTATAACGCGCAGTCTCGCTAAAGTTCAGCGGGACGCCGTTGTATGTCCGAAGCTCTCGAAGGTCGAACACTTGCATTCCGTGGCTGCCGGACCCATCGGCGACGATGAACACGTGATCGGCATAGACCTTGAGATCCCGCCACACTCTCGGCGGCGAGCCCAGTGTCCGTAAGAGCTGACCGATGAAGACCGGATTGACCGGATCGGACACATCGACAAACGCGACGCCGTCCACGCGACCCACCAGCGCATACTCCCGGCCATCTATCGGATCGGTCCAGCCCCACAGATCGTTGACTCTGACATCGTCCGCCCCGCCGATTCCGCCAATCGGCACGTACGACAGCAGGTCGAGACCGCTGCAGTTGAAAATCGACGCAGCCTTTCCACTCGTGCACGGGGCGACAGCGCCTGTAATTGCGCCCCCGAGGGGGCCGGCGACCCGCACGGTCACTTGCGCCGATGCGTTCAACGACCCGGCCTCGGCTTCGATGTCCGCCACCCCCTCCGCCAAGGCGGTCGCGTTTCCGGATTGATCGATCGTCACAACGCTTGGGTCCGAGGTCGTCCAGTCGATCTGCATTCCGGGAATTCCCGTGCTCATCGAATCGACGACCTGCGCCTGGAAAGCCACCTTCCCAAGAAGCACACCCATGGTAGTCGAAGGCGTCTGTATCTGCACCGCGACGGGCAGTTGCGTAACGCGCACGTCGATGACATCGCTCACCGGTCCCGCGGTCACCCGGACCGCGTCCCTCCCCGTGCCGACCGAGGTGAGCACGCCCTGGGGGCTGATCGAGACGACTCCACCACCATCAACCGACCACACCAACGTGGAGTTCGTGATGACGGCTCCGAGTGAATCCTTGACCGTGGCCTGCAATTGTACCGTCGAACCGATCGCGCCGAATGCGACGTCACCCTGATCGATCGACACGGACGCCGCGACCGTACCGGTTGCGGGTGGATCTGGCTCGTCCGGAGGGGACGTGGGCGCATCCGTGCCGCACCCGAGCATCAGGATGCCCAGTGGTAAGAACCGAAAGACGTGTTGGTTGCTCATAGGGAATAATCAATACACCACGTACATGGGCGTGTTCACCAAACAGCTATATTCTCTAAAGCTAACAACTGTGCACTCGCGGCCGCA
>JBFIZG010000346.1:0-4266 GCA_041604955.1 Gemmatimonadales bacterium
CGTTTCCGTTGCCGAACCCGGGCATCGCTCGCGCGCGGCCGTCGTGCGCCCAGATGTGAAGCGGCCGGTCGTGCAGCGGGTCGCGGTAGAAGCCAGTGATAGCCTCGAACGTTCGCGCCCAGCGCTGTGTATCCACGGAGGGCGGCTCGATCGTCTCTTCTTCGAACACCTGGTCCAGATGGCTTTCGAGCACGATGTCGGCAACCGCGTCCACGTAAACCCCGGGGTTCGCTCCCGCGAAATTGCAGAAGGTCACGATGCCCACATCCAAATCGGGGTATCGAACGTAGCTGGTCCGATACCCCGCGTCGGCCCCGCCGTGCCCCACGGCGCGCTGTCCGCGATAGGTGCCGTGGTTGATTCCATGAGCGTAGCCGATCGTGTCACCATTTGTGAGAATCCCGCGCTTGAAGAAACGTTCGTACAGGTCGGTGTCGCCCAGCACGCGGTCCCGGAGATTCCTGTCCCACTTCGCCATGTCTTCGACGGTGGTGAACAGGCTGGAAGCCCCCACAATCGCAAAGTCGGGTATCGAGATTTTCCATCCTTCATCTTCCGAGTAACGATATCCGTACGCGCGGTCGGGTACTATCGTCTGATGGTCGTCGTGAAAGTGGGTACTGACCATCTCGAGTGGATCGAAGATACGCTCCTTCGCGAACTGCCGTAGTGTCTGACCGGTGACGCGCTCGACAACCGCCGCGAGCAGCGTGAATCCGCTGTTGGAATAGAGATACTCTGCGCCTGGCTCAAAATTGAGCGCTGTCTGCCGCGACATGATCTCGATCGCGTTTTCCTGCGTTACGAGATCCGCCTCCCAGCGCCAGCCGGCCATGTACAGCAGATTCCACTGGTCACGAATACCGCTGGTGTGATGCACCAGGTGTCCGAGCGTAATGGGTGTGTCGTACTCGGGAATCTCGGGAACGTACCGCTGAATTGGATCGTGCCACGATACCTTCCCTTCCGAGACCAACAGCTCGACCGCAAACGCGGTGAATTGCTTTGAGATCGATGCCACATGAAACACCGATCCCGGGTGTAGCGCGATTCCGTACTCCAGGTTGGCCATTCCGTACCCCTTCGCGTACGCGAGGCGGCCCGATTCGAATACGCCGAGCGTGCAGCCTGGCCGGGCGGTGCCGCCGACGGCGTCGAATACGGAATCGATGCGGGCGTGGAGAAGCGGGGCTGGTTGCGAAACCGCACACAGTGAGATGTGGCTGACCAACATGGCGGTTGTGAGGCAGGTTCGAATGATCATGCTTGGATGTGCTGTGGTTGTGGGTTGGTGTTTTCTATGACGTCCGTGTGACGGTTCGCCCTCCGCGTCTGTCTTTCCCGGGAGAGTGTCAACGCAGTCCCCCGCCACTGGCATCGAGCAGTGCCTCGAGAAAACCAACGAGGGGCGATGGAAGTCGATCGCCGAACACGTTCCAGCTGTTCAGCACGCCGATCAGATCGTGCGCGGGGAGCACCAGGACGAATTGTCCGCCAAACCCAAGCCCCGCCCACACGTCGACGCCGTCACGGTCGAGTCGCCACCACTGATATCCGTATCCCCATCGGGAGGTGTTGACCGAGTCCACCTGGCGACCGGTCGCTTGTGCAACCCATCCCTCGGGTAAGATGCGCTCCCCGTCCCATACTCCGTCGTTCAGATACAGATAACCGATTCTGGCGAGTTGCGCCGCTTCGAGGTACAGTCCACCCTCTGTGTCGGGTAATCCCGTCGGCGTCTTCTTCCAGTAATAGTCGTCGATCCCCAGCGGGCCGAACAGATGCTCTTCGGCGAATTCATCTATGGTCTGTCCAGTCGCTTTCCTCACGACCGCGGACATGAGATGGCTCCCGCCGCTGTTGTACACCCACTTGCTCCCCGGAACTGCGTCGCTCGGCTGATCGAGTGTGAACTGCACCCAGTCGTCACTCCGCTCGAGCATGAGCGTCGTGTTCGTCTCGTCGAGCGGGCGATCTTGCTCGTGCCACTCGATGCCCGACCGCATCGTGAGGAGATCTTCGAGAGTGGCGGACCGTAAGCGGTCGTCCACGCGGGAGAGATCGTAGTCGTCCAGGAACGAGAGAAGATTCGCGTCGACGCCGCTGATGTGTCCCATGTGGATCGCCGCGCCAATGACGGTGGCGGCAACCGATTTGGTGACCGACTGAAGCGTGTGAACGTCGCGTCCCTGGTAGAAGGGGTGATAGTCGGGATGAAAGTAGTTGTAGACGTGGATGTCGGACGGATCATCACACGATTCCGCGCCGCATCCCAGCGCGCCACGCGAACCGCGGCTGACCTCGCGGTAGTCGCGCGGGTAGTGTCCGTTCCAAACGAGATGCCCGTTCTTGATCACGAGCATCCGGTCGACGTTGCCGAACTCTCCGGCGCGAACCCGGTCGTGGAACGCCTGAAGGCGTGTCGCGTCGAGTCCCTGAACCGCCGGTGTCGAGGTTGGCCACGCCTCGGTAGGCCATGGTGTCTCTTGCGCCGGTGCTCCACATGACCAGATCGATGACGCAACGAGCGCCACAGAGAGATGTCGGCGGTAGTGCATGATTTCTTGCTCGATTCGCTCTTGTAAGGGCAGACGGAATCCACAAACCACTGTCACCACATAATAGAGCGCGGGGCGCACTGGAGCGAGTGGCGTCTGCCGGGACCGGGGACCGTCGCCGCCCATCGAGAAGCGGGCGCTATTGACCGGCCCGGGGACCGATCGTAGACTGCCAATCGAGGGGAATTCGCTCGCTCCGCTTCCGACTCGAAAGCCGCGTTGCCGGGTGACGCCGCATGACGCCTTGCACGCACGCCCTCCGGGCCTTTGATAATCCGCGGGTACTCCCGGGGCTCGCGGTGCGAGTCTCAGAAGAAAGGGGGAGTAGCCATGCGCTCGATCATCGCCACCTTCTCCCTGGCAGTGGTTGGCTCGGTCTCCTTCGGTACTGTAGGTGCTGCCCAGAGTACCGAAGAGAAGTTGCTCGAAGAGGTTCGGCTATTGACCCCCGCGAATGTTGAAAGGCTGATCGAACGGGCCAAAGCCGGCGATGCCGAAGCCCAGCTCCAGGCGGGCGTGGCGTATAAACACGGATACGTCGTTCAGGTCGCACCTCGGGAAGCCCGAGACTGGTTTCAGAAGGCGGCCGAACAGGGAGTGATTCCGGCGCAATACCTCCTGGGGACGATGCTCCTGCGCGGTCAGGAGATTCCGCAGGACCTTCCCGGCGCGGCCAGGTGGATCCATGCGGCAGCAGACAACGATCATGCCGAGGCGCAATACGAATACGGCATGATGCTGTTCGATGGCGTCGGCGTCGCGCAAGACCATCAGCGAGCATTTGAATGGTTCTCTCGCGCGGCAGGGCAGGGATCGGTTGGGGCGCAGACGTACGTCGGCATCATGTATACGAACGGTCTCGGCGTAGCCCAGGATATCGGCGTCGGGATGGCCCGTCTGCGGGAGGCCGCGGAGCGAGGCAGTCCCATGGCTCAGGCCAACTTGGGCGCAATGTATGCCAACGGGTTCGGGGTAGCGAAAGATCCGAAAGAGGCGCTCGTCCTTTTCTTCATGGCGGATGCAGGTGGGTTCGAGGGCGTCCAGGGTTTGATCGACGAACTCGAAACGCAAATGCCGGACGCCGATGTGGCGACGGCCAAGCGAGAAGCCGACGACCGTTACCAGGCCTTCCTGGGCGGGCCGCCTCCGACGCAGACGGGCCCCTCGTCTCCCCCATCGCCCCTCGAGCCTCCGCAACGCCCGTTGGAAGAGGTCGACAGTTGGATCGAAGCGAATCTCGCACGGATGGGCACGTTCTCCCTTCGTTTGAGTGACGACTGGGCCGAATCGATGTTGAGTGTCACCGGCGAGCGTCCGAACGTCTCCCTGGGGACGGTCAAGGCCCGACACCAGGTCATGGACGTCGGTTATGACGACTGCACACTGAGGTATGAGGTACGTTTCTTCATCGACGCTGTCGGCGTGGAGATTCCCTTGATCTGGATTCTGCCGCTCGCGTCTGTTGATCTCTCGTCCATCAAAGTCCAGCCGTATGAATTGCCCCTCGAGTTACGGGCGGCGAGTCCGGCGTGGGAAGTCTTCATGAGATCGAAGTCCGGACAAATCTTGCTCGTCATCGACGGTGACGACATCCGTCGGTCTGCGTTGCAGCACGGCTTCGGTACTGAAAGTCGGCGCGACGCGCTGGAACTGGCGGACGTGCTGCGAGACGCCGTACGACACTGTGTCGATCAGTGAGAGATGATCA
>JBFIZG010000347.1:0-4257 GCA_041604955.1 Gemmatimonadales bacterium
CGTCTCCTCCATGGCGACTTGGTTCTGGTACGCCACGATCACACGCTTCAACTCCGGAATTCGGCCGCCCTCCGCTCGGAGGTACAGGGGCTGGACGAAGATCAGCGATTCCCGAACCGGTATGACCAGCAGGTTTCCGCGGATGACTTCCGAGCCACGCTGATCCCACAACGAGATCTGCCGTGAGATCTCCGTATCCTGATTCATGCGGTTCACCACCTGCGTGGGACCGAACACGAGACTTTGCCGGGGGAACCGATACACGACAAGCTCGCCGTAATGATCGCCGTCGCTGCGCGCGACCATCCACGCGGCGAGATTGTCCTTTTGCCGGGGTGTGAACGGCGTCATGAAGATGAACTCTTCCTGTTCTTCACCAGGCAAGCGCATCACGATATGCCGCCTGAACGGATCTCGCGCGCCTTCGCGGCGGGAGACGACGGGAATCTGCCATTCGTCTTCTGTTTGATAGAAGACATCGGGTTCATCCATGTGGAACGTCGTATACAGCTCCGTTTGTACCGCGAATAAATCCTCCGGATAGCGGATGTGCGCACGGATATCGGCCGGCATGTCCTCAAACGGCAGGAAGACGCCCGGAAAGATCGCCTCATACGTTTGGATGAGCGGGTCATCCGAATTCACCACGTAGGCGCGCACGTCACCGTCGTACGCATCGATCACGATCTTCACACTGTTTCGCATGTAATTCGTTCGATCGGCGATCGGCCGCGCATAGGGATACAACGTAGACGACGTGTACGCGTCTTGAATCCACTTCAAACGACCGTCATCCGTGATCATGATGTACGGATCGCTGTCGAGTCGCAGAAACGGGAGCGCGTTCACTGCCCGCTCGCGGATGCTTCGATGGAACAGGACGCGGCTGTCCGCATTGATGTCCTGGGAGAAGAACACGTCTTTCGAACCGAAGCGAAGACTCAGGAGCAGTCGGCGCAGAAACGACCGAACCGGTACGCCGCCGGTGCCCTCGTACGTCGTAAACACATTGCCTTCCCCGGAGGGATAGTCGAATTCCGGCTGCTCGGTCCGGACGAAGACGTAGTCATTCGATAGCTCACCATAATAGATCTCGGGCCGGGTGATGCTGAGCGAGACACTGGAACTGGGCGGAAGGTCTTTGATGTACAAGACCGGGAGTCCTTCTGCCGTCACCTGATTTACGGGGCTGAGCGTCAGACCCATCCCGTGCGTGAACGTCAGCCGTTCATTGATGAAGGTCCGGGTGGGAAGGGACGCCGAATTGAGTTCACGGGGAGACAACAGAACTTGACGATACGCCCCGTCGATCCAATATCGGTCGTCGTCCACCGAGACAAAGTCGTAATAGGTGCGGATTTCCTGTAGCTGGCCGAATGTCTGAAGCAATGGACCGCGATCCCACAGACGCACGTTGTCGATCGTCGCACGATTCGCTTGAATATCTTCCAACGTGAGTGTCGCTTCCCCAGTCAAGTCCCGGGTCGCCACGTCGGCCAAGCCCCAGGCTTCCCGAGTCGCCTGAATGTGATGCTCGAGCTGCGGCGCCTCTCTCGCCAGCTCGTTCGGTAGCACCAACAGCTTCTGCACGGCTGCGGGTAACAGTGCGACCCCGACAATCGACACGGCGACGTACGCAAGCACACCCGTGATCGTGTATCGCAGTAGATTGTGAACGCGGGCGCCCCACAGAACGAGACCGGCGCCGACCACAGCGACCGCGGCGGCCAGGTAAAGCGCCGGTAACTCTACCTTCAGATCGCTATAACTCGCGCCAAAGAGGGGCCCGGTCTGCGAATACAGCAGCGAGGGAATCCTCACGAAGAACACGTTGAGCGCGACGCCGACGAACACCATCGCGATGAGCACCGCCAGGTGCATTTCCGCCGAGCGTTCCGTCGTGATATGCCGCCCCCGCACGATCAAGTCCCCTCGCATCAGATACACCGGTACCGTCATGAAGAGCGTGAGGACCGCGAGCGCAATGAACAAGCCGATCCCCGCCGAAAGCGCCGGCAGCGAAAAGATGTAATAGCCGACATCACGACCAAAGATTGGGTCGGCCACGCCAAACGGTGTCCGATGCAAAAACCGCTGGACCGTCAGCCAACTGCCCGACGCCGACAGACCCATCAGCAGCCCGAGCAGTAATGCGATCGGGAGGGACAGACGCCTGAGCACGTGCGTGACGTTGAAGGCGGGCACCTTGGGCCCGACGTTCAACACCACCGGATTGGGAACGAGACCGCGCTGGGCTAGGCGCAGATTCACGAAGAAGAACACGAACGCCACACCTGCGACCGCGGCTCCGAGCCAAACCTTCGACAACAGCTCCGTCAGGAAAACACTGTCAAATCCGAGGGCTTGGTACCAATACCAGTCTGTGACGAGGTTGACAAAGGTTGGAACTCCCGAGACGACAAACAGGAAGACCGCAAATCCGATGGCCAGCAGCACAATGCGCGTTTTCATGTTGGGAAAGTTTACCCAGCCACCCCTCCCCGCACCAGGTGTCAGGTGTCAGGTGTCAGGTGTCGGGTGTTAGGGATTAGGGAATCGGGGTTAGGGGTTAGGTGAAAAACCTTGCCGGACGATGAGTTCGCGGCTGAGCACGATTGAGTCTCAGTCTGAAATCTGACACCTGACACCTGAAACCTGACACCTGTCACCTGAAACCTGAAACCTGACACCTGTCACCGGACACCCGTCATATCCTCGCTCTCACGAAAACGAAGTAGAGAACCAGAAGGATCGCCAAGCCCCACATGGTCCAACGGACCTCGTTGGCCTTGCCGGTGCACAGCTTCATCACCGGGTAGGCAATGAGCCCCAACGAGAGGCCGTCAGCGATCGAGTGGAACAACGGGATGCCCAGGATCGTGACGAAAGCCGGGATCGCTTCGGTATGATCCGACCACTCGATTCCGCTCACGCTTCGCGCCATCATCGCCCCGACCAGCACGAGCGCCGGCGCAGTAATTGGCGGGTAGCTCCCGACGGTCACGACGACGGGATACAAGAACAGCGCTCCGACAAACAGGACTGCCACCGTCACCGCCGTGAGGCCCGTGCGGCCGCCTTGCTCCACGCCCGCGGCACTTTCGATGTAGCTCGTCACCGTGCTCGTTCCCATCGCGGCGCCCGCAACCGTTCCGGCTGCATCGGCCAACATCGCGCGTTCAGCACGAGGGAGTTTGTTGTCTACGAGAAGACCCGCTTGTTCCGTCACGGCAACGAGCGTTCCCATCGTGTCGAAGACGTCCATGAAGAGGAACATGACCACGATGGGTAACATCGTCGCCGAGAGGGCCACGGCCACGTCCAACCGGAACGCCGTCGGGGCCAGGGATGGCGGGAGAGAAAACACCTGGCCCGAAACACGGAACTGCGTCATCAACATCGACTCTCGCACGATCGGACTTGCGGAAACCTCGGGCAGGAACGGCAGCACCCCCCGAAGGACGAGCGCAGTCGCGAGTGCGGCGAGTATTCCCAGGAGAATCGAACCACGAACGCGGCGCGCGTGCAGCACGGCGGCGACCAAGAAGCCTAGCAGGAAAACCAGGACGTCCGGTGAGATCATGCGGGGGTTCATGCGCACCAACGTACCGGAGTCCGGTAACACGACCTGGGCGTTCTTGAGACCGATGAACGCGATGAAGATCCCGATTCCCACGGCCATGGCGCGCTTCATACTCGGGCTCACCGCGTCGATGATGTGCTGGCGCGCGCCGCTTACGGACAGAATGAAGAAGAGCACGCCCGCCACAAACACGGCGCCGAGGGCGGCGCTCCAGGGCTCCACCGCCCCGGCCGCTTGGGCGACCGGTATCGCGGTGAACACGAAGAAGAAGTTCTGCCCCATCCCCGGCGCCAACGCGATTGGGTAGCGCGCATACAGCCCCATGATGCCCGTGGCCAGCGCGGCGGCGAGACACGTGGCCGTGGTGACGGCTCCAAAGTCCATCCCCGTGGGCGCGTCGAACATGGCGCCGGACAGCACCGCCGGTTGCACGAAGATGATATACGCCATCGTCAGGAACGTCGTCGTCCCAGCCAGAATCTCCGTCCGGACGGAAGTCTCAGTACCGGTACCCCTGTCCCGTGTCGTCACGGCGCCACTCTCGCCAAAGCGTGCGAGGACAAAGTATGTCGGTAGGAGCCGGGGGCTAGGGGTTGGAGTTCAGGGCGAAAAGCTAGGAGCTATGGGCTAGGAGCTCGGGGTAGGACGAGCGGGCCAAGCTTTACGGTCCCGCC
>JBFIZG010000348.1:0-4254 GCA_041604955.1 Gemmatimonadales bacterium
GACACCGCCCCCGAGTGCAATCACGGCGGCATCCCGGGGAACGTGGTCGGCGAGCATTTGATCGGTCAGCGCCGTCCACGTCTCACGGGTCTTGTTCCATTCCCCGGCGGGGAATGTGTAGACGGAAGCTCGCGTGCCGAGTTGCTGGATGACGCGGTTGGCGTAGTGGTCGCCGACCGCCGAGTCGGTGATGACGGCGTAGTGCGACGCCGGGCAGTCCCGATCGAGCAGGTCGGCGAGATCGTTCAACAGACCTGCCTCGAGGAGGATGTCGTAGGATGACTCTCCAAGCGATACTGGGATGACTGAGCGCGCTATAGGTCCAGCACTCCCTGAATCACGGTGACAGCCCGGCCCCCGACTCGTACTTCCGTGATTTCGCCGCCGTTCCCCACGGAGACCTCTACGTTGATGCGGCTTGGACGGCCGATCTCGATTCCCTGATCGACAAAGACCCGTGCCACGCCGTCGTGCGGTCGCACGAGTCCGTGCCAGACGAGGTACGCACCGAGTGCCCCCGAGGCGCTGCCCGTCGCGGGGTCCTCCGGCACGCCCAAACCGGGCGCGAACATGCGACAGCGGGCATGGCCGTCGGGCTCTGTCTCGTCCAGGACGTAGCACATGGCGCAACTGGTGCCGAACTGGTCGAGGAACTGCGCCAGGTCGCTGCCGGCGCCCCCACTCGGAAGCCGGGTGAGGGTCTCGAGCGACGAGATGGGCACCATGAGTTGGGGGAGCGCGGTTGACACGACCTGCGGTGTGGGTGTGGAGAGTACGGTGTGCTCGTCGCCACCCAACGCCTTTCCCAACCCACGCACGTCCGACACGCTCTCCCCGAACTCCGGCAACGCTTGCACCATCACGACTTCCTTGGGCGAACCACCTGCGATCTCGATGTCAACCGGAAGCACGCCGGCCCCGGTCTCCTGCGTGATACGATGAATCGAATCACCGGTGAGGTCGATGTGATTCCGTTCGGTAAGGACCCACCACGTCCCGATGGTCGGGTGGCCCGCCAAGGGCAACTCCGCCGTCGGAGTAAAAAACCGGATCTGCTTCGTCGCGCGATCGGAATCGAAGACGAACGTCGTTTCCGAGAGGTTCATCTCGCGGGCGATCGCCTGCATCGTCTCCGTGGCGAGCCCTTCTGCGTTCGGAAAGACCGCAAGTGGGTTTCCTTGCAGCGGCCGCTCGGCGAATACGTCGAGTTGATAGAAGGGATAGCTCGTCATCATTACCAGGTATGTTCGGTGACGTCTTGTCGGCGGTTGGCCAGCCGCGCCAACGTAAACAAAAGGTCCGACAGTCGATTCAAGTACTGCAAGATGATGTCTGGGACGGTCTCGATTTCGCTGAGGGAGACGACCGCTCGCTCGGCTCTCCGGCACACTGTCCGCACATAGTGCAGGAACGATCCTTTGGGACAACCGCCGGGCAAGATGAAGTGTCGGAGCGTCGGCAATTCCGATTCCGCACGGTCGATGGCACGCTCCATCTCGAGGATCCGGTCTTCGGAGATCTCTGCCTTCTGCAGCGCCTTCGCCACCTTGGCCGGGTTGGGGCTCGCGAGCTGACCACCGATCGCAAAGAGATCCCGCTGAATCCCCGTGAGCAGCTCGGACTCGAATGCAGTCGGCTCGGTCGCGACGGCTACCCCGATGGCCGCGTTCAGTTCATCCACCTCACCATACGCGGATACCCGGGGATGATGCTTGGCGATGCGGCCACCGCCAAAGAGCGAGGTCTGACCGTCGTCGCCTGTTCGCGTGTAGATCTTCACGGTGGCTCAAGGTAGAGGCGCCGGCGGCAGCCCGGCAAGGGAGGGAGCGTGCAACGCTCAACGTTCAACGTTCAACGTCCAACGCCCAACATCCAACATCCAACGTCCAACACCCAACACCCAACACCCAACATCCAACGTCCAACATCCAACGTCCAACGTCCAACATCCCGCGTCCCCACCCAGGCGACTGTAATCATGTAGATTGCCCGCTGGCCGATTCTTTCGGAGAAAATCAATGTCAACGGTTGGGACGGAAGGCAATCCGCTTCGCGTAGCGATCGTCGGGTCGGGGCCCGCGGGGTTTTATGCTGCGGAGCACCTCCTGAAAGACAAGGAGCTGGTCGTTGGCGTCGACATGTTCGATCGGTTGCCGACGCCGTTCGGTCTGGTGCGGTTCGGCGTCGCCCCTGACCACCAGAAGATCAAGAAAGTCACAAAGGTATTCGACCGCGTGGCGTCGGACGGGAGATTTCGGTTTTTCGGGAACGTCGACGTCGGGACGGACGTCACGCTGCAAGATCTCTCAGATCATTACCACCAGATCTGTTATGCCACGGGTGCCCAAACCGACCGGCGGATGGGGATCCCCGGCGAGGATCTGACGGGCAGCCGCCCGGCAACCGAGTTTGTTGCGAGGTACAACGGGCACCCGGAGTTTCGCGACTATCAGTTCGACCTCACCGCCGAGCGAGTTGCGGTCGTTGGGGTGGGGAACGTCGCCGTCGATGTTGCGCGCATTCTCTGCCGGACGACGGAAGAACTCGCGGCGACGGACATCGCGGACTATGCCTTGGACGCTCTCAGCCAAAGCCGGGTGAAAGAGGTCATCATGTTGGGGCGACGCGGTCCCGCCCAAGCCGCCTTCACAAATCAGGAGGTGAAGGAGTTGGGGGTGCTGCCGGGCGCGGACATCGACGTGCGGGCGGAGGAAGCGCGACTGGACGCACTGTCGGCCGCGGAGGTCGAGCGGGCGGGCGACCGTACGCTCAACAAGAAGCTCGAGATCATCCAGTCGTTGGCGGCCTCCGAGCCTACCGGAAAGAGCCGAAAACTCACCATCCGGTTCCTGGTATCGCCGGTGGAATTGATTGGAAACGACGCGGGAGCGGTTGTCGGCATGCGGCTCGTCCGGAACGTGTTGGCCATGAGCGAAAACGGCAGGCTCAGACCCGAGGCCACCGACGAGTTCGAGGAAATCCCGGTGGAACTCGTGTTCCGGTCGGTCGGCTACCGGGGTGTTGCCCTCCCGGCGCTGCCCTTCGACGAACGCTCGGGCACCGTGCCCAACGAACGTGGTAGCGTTGTGCGTGCGGATGGGACTCCGATGGTTGGTGTCTACGTCACCGGGTGGATCAAGCGGGGGCCGACCGGTGTCATCGGCACGAACAAACCGGACGCCGTCGAGACGGTGAACCGTATGCGCGAGGACATGGCGCAAAACCGGGTGTTCCGTCCAACCGATCCGACCGCCTCTGGTGCGGACGAGCTGGTTCGGAGCCGCCGACCGGACCACGTGTCGTATGCGGATTGGCGAAAGCTCGACGCCTTGGAGATCGCGAACGGGAAACCCAATCGGCCGCGCGTCAAGTTTACGGCGGTGGACGAAATGCTGAACGCCCTCCGAAAGTAGATCAGAGCGCGGCCGACGGAGGTCTGCTCGAAACGTCTTAGTTCACGAACGCCGTGACCAAGGTGTCGATCTGGCGAAGCAAGGCGTTGTATGGTGTGGCGGCGTTGTTGGCCATGATGGAAAAGATGAGGACGCGCTCGTTTGGTTGCTCGATGTAACCCGAGAGCGTCTGCACTCTGGCGATGCTTCCCGTCTTGGCGATGACGCGACCCTCGAGCGGCGTTCCCACGAACCGATCTCTGAGGGAGCCGCGTTCACGAGAACGCGGCAAGGCGTCCAGAAAAACCGCCCTGTTGGGGTGGTCGTAGACGTACCGAAGCAACTTCACGAACGCCCGTGGCGAAATGAGGTTGCCTGACGAAAGCCCCGATCCGTCACGGAGCGCGAATGCGCCCGGATCGATTCCAACCGAATCGACGAGAAATCGCCGTTCGACCTCCAACCCGGCGTCCCAAGATCCCTCTCCCCCGAACTCACGTCCTAGCCGCTTGAGAAGCATCTCGGCAAACCAGTTTTGACTCGAATTCAGAATCGGAAACACGATGTCGCGGAGGGGACGGGACTGGATTTCGGCAATGGCGGGTGAGTTCCGGCAGCACCGGTAACGGGCGGGGTCAGTGGTGGACTCGGTGCCGCCAGCGATGCTCATGCCACGCTTTTCCAACACGTTACGGAGAGCGTGGGCCAGATATCTGTTGGGGTCCGGCAGGGCGAAGTACTCGGTTTTCCCTGCGTTCCCGATGGGGACGGTCCCTTCGGCCCAGACCATCATCCGTCCGGGCTCTCGGAAGAAATCGATGGTCCGTTGCCCGGAGGCCGGCACGGTGCGGGTGCGATTCTC
>JBFIZG010000349.1:0-4246 GCA_041604955.1 Gemmatimonadales bacterium
CGATCATCCCGCCCTAAATCGAGCGAAAGGAAGCGCCGGCCTGCCCGGAATGACAACAGTGTGCGGACCGGACGTAAGGGGATACATTCACTCCGGCTCGCAAATCGAAGTGGCGGCGCGTGCCCTCGCCTCCGTCTTCACCAAACCTTAATATTCCAGGTGTCTCGGTCCGGAAGACAGCGAATGAACCGGATAGGTCCAACGCCATGACGTCAGAGTCCCAAAACGCCCAGCCGACTCACCTCAGCCGACGCGAGGCGGTGCGACGCGTAGGCATCCTCCTCGGCGGCGCGATGTCGACGTCGACGGTGTCGGCGCTGTTGGCCGGCTGCAGCGGACGAACCTCAGGTCAGGGCTCGCATACATTCCGCGTCCTTTCACCCCCACAGCAAGATCTGTCTGCCACGCTGGTCGAGTTGATCATTCCCCAAACCGACACCCCGGGCGCCCGGGCCGCAGGCGCGCACGAGTTCATCGACAAGATGCTGGCGGATTGGATGCCCGACGACGAACGAGATCAGTTTCTCGCCGGGTTGGGAGACGTGAACACGCGAGCGCAGACCGCGCACGGCGCCGACTTCGTGAATCTGCCGAGCGCGGAACAGGTAGCGATTCTCACCCAGCTCGATGCCGAGGCGTACGCGGACACCAATGACGATGCCGCGGCCACGCCATTCTTCCGCTCCCTCAAGGAACTCACGCTCGCCGGCTACTACACATCGGAGATAGGCGCGACACAGGAACTGCAGTGGCTCGCTTGGCCCGGCCGGTACGACGCCGACGCGCCACTATCCGATGTGGGCCGCGCGTGGGCCTAGACGCCCAATGACCATGCTGACGTTCGCAACAACACCCCCGCACGTCCGTCGCCAGGAGGTCTTCGACGCCATCGTTGTCGGTTCCGGTATTTCGGGCGGGTGGGCCGCAAAAGAGCTCACCGAGAAGGGCCTGAACACGCTCGTCCTCGAGCGGGGAGGCCCCGTCACGCACGGCGAAAGCTACCAGACCGAACACATGCCCCCGTGGGAAGCTGAATTCCGCGGCCGGGGTGATCGGAAGGACTGGGCCGAAGAGTACCCGATGCAGTCACAGGCCGGGCCGTTCAACGAGTATACGGCGCATTGGTACGTGAACGACCGGCAACACCCCTATACGCTCGGCCGCGGGAAATTCCTCTGGATCCGAGGATACCACGTCGGGGGACGCTCCATCATGTGGGGACGTCAGTCCTATCGGTGGAGCGATCTCGACTTCGAAGCGAATGCCCGCGAGGGCGTCGAGATCGATTGGCCCATCCGCTACGCCGATATCGCGCCGTGGTACGACTACGTTGAGGAACACGCCGGCGTGAGCGGTGAGGCCCTTGGTCTTCCGCAGTTGCCCGACGGCCGGTTTCTCCCACCCATGCCGCAGAACGCGGTCGAGCGACACGTGCGAGCCGCCATTGAGCAGAACTTTCGGGGTCGCACGATGACGATCGGCCGCTCCGCGGTCCTCACGCAGGACCACAAGGGGCGGGCCGCCTGCCACTACTGCGGCCCGTGCGATCGGGGATGCAGCACCGGATCCTATTTCTCGAGTCTTTCGTCGACGCTTCCGGCAGCCCAGGCCACGGGAAGGATGACGCTCCGTCCCAACTCCATCGTGCACAGCCTAGTGTACGATGAGACGAGCGACCGGGTCACCGGCGTCCGGGTGATCGACCGCGAGACTCGGGATGCCATCGAGTTTCAGGGCCGGCTGGTATTCCTGTGCGCGAGCGCCCTCGCGTCCACGCAGATTCTGTTGAATACCAAGACGCCCCGATTCCCCAACGGTCTCGCCAACGGGTCCGGCACGTTGGGCCACTACATCATGGACCATCACTTCAAAGTGGGTGCGCGGGCGAACTTCGGCGGGTTCGACGACCGATACTACTTCGGGCGCCGTCCCAACGGCATCTACATCCCGCGTTTTCGGAACATCGGCGGCGGCTCCAGTCAGAATTTTCTCCGTGGCTACGGCTACCAGGGAGGAGCCGGGCGTGAGGGGTGGGGCCGGGGCGCGGGGGCGCCGGGGTTTGGGAGAGAGCTGAAGGCCCGACTACGTCAGCCGGGACAGTGGCGCATGTCCCTGACGGCGTTCGGCGAGGTGTTGCCCCAGCGCGAGAATTTCTGCGAACTCGACGAGACGGTGACAGACGAGTGGGGGATCCCGGCACTTCGCCTTCACGGATCGCTGGGCCCCAACGAAGAGGCGATGCGAGTGGACATGGCCGAATCGGCCGCCGAAATGCTCGAGGCGGCTGGTGGAACCGACGTCGAGACCTACGACAACAGTTATGCGCTTGGCGAGGGCATCCACGAAATGGGCTCGGCGCGCATGGGTCGCGACCCACGCACCAGTGTCTTGAACGGCTGGAATCAAGCGCACGAGGTTCCCAACCTCTTCATCACCGATGGCGCATGCATGACGAGTGCCGCGTGCGTGAACCCGTCACTCACCTACATGGCGCTGACGGCCCGCGCGGTGGATTACGCGGTGGACCAGGTCCAGCGCGGGGACCTCCGCCTCTAACCCGGCCGCGGACGCAACCGGGGGTGTGAGAATCACCGTCCTCTAGCAGCTGTCGTACGGCAACGCGGCAAGCGCCCAGACACCGGTTGCCACCGATCTCGGAAACGCTGCGGACCATCGCCCGACGGGCCGGGTGGAAATTCCCGCCGCCGCTCATCAATCACCATGCAATTATATTCCGGTCCGAATGCGCCAAAACCACATTCGGAACTTCTGTATCGTTGCCCACATCGACCATGGGAAGTCCACGCTTGCGGATCGATTGATCGAGTTGACCGGTACGGTCGACAAGCGTCAAATGCGTTCTCAGGTGCTGGACACCATGGACCTCGAGCGTGAACGCGGGATCACCATCAAACTGAACGCCGTGCGGCTGAGCTATGACTCACCACGTGGCGAGTCGTTCGAGCTCAACCTCATCGATACTCCCGGCCACGTGGACTTCACCTACGAGGTCTCGCGTTCGCTCAACGCGTGCGAGGGTGCGGTCTTGGTCGTGGACGCGAGCCAGGGCATCGAAGCGCAAACCGTTTCCAACTTGTTGTTGGCGATGGAAGCGGGGTTGGAGATCATTCCGGTGCTCAACAAGATCGATCTCCCGGCGGCCGAACCCGAGCGTCGCACGCAGGAATTGACCGAACTGCTTGGCGCAAGTGAGGCGGAGATCCTTCATGTCTCGGCGAAAGACGGGACCGGGGTTCCCGCCCTGCTCGAGGCCATCGTCGACCGGGTCCCCGCACCGGCGGGGGATCCCGCGGCGCCCACCCGCGCCTTGATCTTCGACTCCTACTACGATCGCTATCGTGGCGCGATTCCGAGCATCCGGGTGGTCGATGGACGCGTGGCGCCCGGGATGGTCATCGCATTCGGCTCGCATCGCCAGGATCGTTACGAAGTCGCCGAGGTCGGGTACCTGCACCTCCAACGCCAGGCGTGCGACGCACTGGAGGCGGGCGAAGTGGGCTACATGGTCGCCAACGTGCGTGGGGTGCGGGAAACGCGCGTCGGTGACACGGTCATCGACGCCGGTCGACCCGCAGCGACGCTCCTCCCGGGCTACCGCGACATTCACCCGATGGTGTTTGCCGGTCTGTACCCCACCGACTCCAACCAGTACGAGGAACTGCGAGACGCCCTCGAGAAACTTCAACTCAACGACGCGTCGCTTCAGTACGAACCGGAAACCTCCGTGGCGCTGGGGTTCGGATTTCGCTGCGGCTTCCTGGGTCTGCTCCACATGGATATCGTTCGGGAACGGCTCGAACGCGAGTTCAATCTCGACCTGATATCCACTGTGCCCAACGTGGAGTATCACGTGTACATGACGGACGGGACGATGCAGCTCATTGAAAACCCCACCAAGATGCCAACCGGTTCGGTGGTCGACCGTGTCGAGGAACCCTACGTCAAGGCTCGCATTACCACTCCATCGGAACATATTGGGAGCATCATGCAGCTCGGTCAGGAGCGGCGCGGCGAATACCATCATATGGAATACCTCGATACCGCGCGGGTCCAACTCGAGTGGGCGTTCCCACTCGGCGAGATCATCTTGGACTTCTACGACCGGCTGAAGACGGTCTCCCGCGGGTACGCCGCGATGGACTATGAAGTTGATGGGTATCGCCCGAACACATGGGTCAAACTCGACATGTTGATCAACGGAGAACCGGTCGATGCATTCAGCGTC
>JBFIZG010000350.1:0-4227 GCA_041604955.1 Gemmatimonadales bacterium
GATGTTCGATGTGCCGGTCTGCGTCCCCACCGGGGCAACTAGCCTCTCGACGACACCGTGTGTTTGGCTTTGGACCGCCCCAGCAGCCCGGCCGCGTGCTCTCGAGCGGCCCGATCGCCGGCATCACCCAACATCCGCGCCAACTCGACCACCCGCTCGTCTTCGTCGAGGACTTTGACGTCAGCGGTTGCCATTCCCCCCCGTGTCCGTTTGTCGACGCGTAGGTGATGCTCAGCGCGCGCCGCGATCGGCGCAAGGTGCGTGATCACGAGCACCTGTCGCGTCGCCCCGACCTTGGCGAGCGCCTCAGCAACCTGAACGGCTACCTCACCCCCGATGCCCTGGTCGACCTCATCGAAGACCAGTGTGGCGACGGAATGATGCCGCGCGAGCACGACCTTGAGCGCAAGCATCAAACGCGAGAGTTCGCCTCCGCTCGCAACGTGGGTCAGCGGACGGGACTCGATGCCAACGTTCAGCCTGACGAGAAACGTGACCGTCTCTCCACCGCTTCCCGAGGGTCGCTCGGTGGGATCGAGACGAACCTCGATCTGACCTCCAGGAAGCCCAAGCCGCGGAAGCAGGCGGTTGACCTGCGCAGTAAGCTTTACGGCAGCCGACTTTCGCTTCTCGCTGAGCCGAACGAGCGCGTCGTGGAGTTCCGCCTCGGCTTGGGCCCGTTCCTCCGCCAAGCTCGCGAGATCGAGGTCGGCCGTATCCAGCAACTCGAGCTCTCGTTCTGCTTCCTCTCCGGTGCGAAGCACGTCGTCAAGCGTCTCACCGTACTTTTGCTTCAACCGGTACAAGAGATCGCGCCGTCGCTCGACGAACGCGAGCCGTTCCGGGTCATTGTCGATCTCGCTTGCGTACTCGCGAACGACGATTTCCAACTCCTGGATGCTGGTGCGCGCCGACTCCAGCAGCTCGCGCCAGCCGCCAACCGAATCGTCGATGCGTTCGAGGTGATCCAACGCGCGCGACACGGTATTCAAGACATCGAGCACGCCACCCTCGTCATCGTCGAGTAACGTCATCAGCTGATCGCTCGCATTCGTCAGGGCCTCGACATTGGACAGCCGCTTGCTTTCGACATCCAATGCCTCATCGTCCCCGAGTGAGATCTTCGCGCCGGCGATCTCCCCTACCACGTGGCGGAGGTAGTCTGCGCGCCGCCGGACATCCTCACGGCGGGCAATCAAATCGGTTTCCCGCTCTGTTGCTGCGGTCGCGCGGGCGAATGCCGTCTCGACTTGCGCTCGCTCTTCCGTTGCGTCGCCAAAGGCATCGAGGATGTCGCGCTGTGACGGGCCCTTCAGCAGCGACTGCGCCTCGTGCTGTCCGTGCAAGTCCACAAACCCCCGGCCAAGTGCTGCGAGCGCGGCTACAGTCGTGGGACTGCCGTTCGCCCACGCCCGATTCCGTCCGGCCGCATTGATCTCACGCCGAACGATGAGACGACCGTCTTCGACGTCGATTCCGATTTCGGCCGCGCGCTTGGCAATGATGGAATCGTCGTCCACATCAAACGCCGCCTCAACGATCGCCCGATGCGCGCCGGGGCGGATCGCGTCACCGCTCGCCCGCTCGCCGAGCAACAGCGCCAGCGCATCCACCAGCATCGATTTCCCCGCCCCCGTTTCCCCGGTGAGCACGTTGAGACCAGGCTGCAAACGCAAGGTGACGTCCCTGATGACCGCGAGATCGCGAACCCGAAGCTCGGTCAGCATCAGCGACGTTCCCGACCCATGAGATCGCCCCACTGGAGCTTGCCTCTCATGCGGGCAAAGAACTTCTCGTTTCCGATCCTGAGGAGTCTCACGGCGTTGTCTGATTGTCGGACGAGAATGCGGTCGCCGGGTTCCAGTCTATGGCCAACCTGACCGTCATACGAAATCAGCACTTCGTCGACCCATGGTTCCACCCACTCGAGCTCGACCTTGGCGGTGCCGGGCACCACGAGCGGCCGCACCGCCAACGTGTGCGGGCAGATCGCCGTGATCACCAACGCATCAACGCCCGGCACGACGATGGGACCGCCTGCGCTCAGCGAATACGCCGTCGACCCGGTGGGGGTCGCCACGATGATGCCGTCGGCACTGTATTGTCCCACTGCTTCACCATCGACGTTCACGCGGACGTGGATCACTCTGGCCACACCCGCCTTGTGCACCACCAAATCGTTGAGTGCAAGAGCGCCCCGCCGCTCGAAACCGGACCGGGACTGCGTGCACGAGGTGAGCGTGCACCGTTCCTCAATCGCATACTCGCCTGCCGCGAGCGCTGCGATCGCGGCGTCGAGCGTCGCCGGGGCTGCCGTTGTGAGAAACCCGACCCGGCCCAGGTTGATCCCGAGGATGGGAATGGGACGGCCTTCGAGGAGTCGCGCGCCGCGGAGGAGCGTTCCGTCTCCTCCAAACGTCATCAGAAAATCGACGCTGTCACGTTCGATCCGAAGTTCGGGAGCGGAGTCGGGCCACAACTCGGCCAGCCGGGGTTCGGGGTAGAGTTCCATGCCGTGTGCCGCGGCGCGCGCCGAAAGCTCGGAAAGAAGGTCGCGGAGTCCTGCGTAGCGTTGGTTGGCAACGACGCCGACTTTCATGCAGTCGAGAGGCTCTCCTGGGCGGCCCAGGCTCGCACGGTGTCGGCGATACCCTCGCCGGTCAGACCGACCTCAGCCAATTGCTGCGCACGTGCCGCGTGCTCGTACGTCGCGTCAGGAACCCCGACCACCACCACGCGCACATCGGACGCCAGACGTTGTACGATTGACGACAGGTGTGCTCCGAATCCGTTCACCACCGTTCCGTCTTCCACGGTGACGAGCAGTCGGTGGGTATCGATCAAATCCCGTAGCATGTTTTCGTCCAGCGGCTTGAGAAACCGGCAGTTCACGACAGACACGTCTAGCCCTTCCGCCGCCAGGAGTTCCGCCGCCGCCATCGCCGGTTCGCACATGACGCCAACCGCGAGAACCGCACAATCGCTACCCTCCCGGAGCATTTCCCAGGTTCCGTACGGCACGGCCGCAACCTCCGCCGCCGGGGGAGCGGCTGCCGGTGCGTTGTCGCGCGGGTAGCGGGTACAGAACGGGCCGTCGTGTGCGAGGGCCGCCCGCAGGAGCCCGATCAGCTCGGCGCCATCTTTTGGCGCCGTGACCGTCATGTGTGGGACAGCCAGCATGTACGCAATATCATAGAGCCCCATGTGGGTCTGTCCGTCTGCGCCAACCATCCCGGCGCGGTCCATGCAAAAAATGACGGGCAGTTGCTGAATGGCGACGTCGTGAATGATGCTGTCGTACGCCCGTTGCAAGAACGTCGAATAGATTGCCACCACGGGACGAATGCCTTCGGTGGCGAGCCCGGCTGCAAACGTGGTGCCATGTCCTTCGGCAATGCCCACGTCAAAAAAACGGTCCGGCCACTTCTTCTGAAAAATGTTGGTCCCGGTTCCTGACGGCATCGCCGCCGTGATGGCCACGAGTTCGGGATGCTCGGCTGCCAGCTCGGCGATAGCGGTACCAAACACCTTGGTCCACGCCGGCGCACCGCCCTTGCTCGGCTTGATCTCGCCGGTTTGCGGATCGTACGGTTTCCGCGCGTGAAACTTCTCGATGTCGGGTTCTTCCAGCGGGAACCCTTTGCCCTTGTCCGTGATCACATGCACGATACGCGGTCCCTTCAGTCGCTTCACCAACTCGAAGGTTTTGATCGTCGCGTCGATGTCGTGTCCGTCGATGGGACCGAAATAGCGGAAGCCAAGCTCTTCGAACAGCATCCCCGGCGACCAGAGGTTCTTGACACTCTCTTCGATGTTGCGAGCGAGATCGACCATGCGCTTTCCACCGACCACCTTGGAGGTCTTTTCGATGACGTGCTTCACGTGCTCTCGCACACGATTGGTAATCGGGCTTGCGATGATTGACCCGAGGTACCGGCTCATCGCACCCACGTTGGGCGCGATGGACATGCCGTTGTCGTTGAGCACGACGATGAGATCGCGATCGGTATGGCCCGCGTTGTTCATGCCCTCATACGGCAGGCCACAGGTCATGGCGCCGTCGCCGACCACGGCCACCACCTGAAACGATTCGCCTTTCAGGTCACGCGCAGTGGCGATTCCGACTGCGGCGGACATGGCGGTCCCCGCGTGACCGGCGCCGAACACGTCGTACTTGCTTTCGACCCGGCGGAGGAACCCCGACAGGCCGTTCGCCTGGCGGAGCGC
>JBFIZG010000351.1:0-4226 GCA_041604955.1 Gemmatimonadales bacterium
CTTCGCGGGCGAATCGTTCGTGGTGAACCCGCGAGGGCAGATCGTTGCACGTGGGAAGCGGCTGGAAGACGACCTCGTGATCGTGGACCTCGACCTCACAGAGTGCTCGACCTCACCGGCGCGCACCCTCTTCTGGAAGGACCGGAGGCCCGAGCTGTATCACGATTGGCTCTACTAACAGGGAGTTGGGAGTAGGACCTTACTCCCTGCTCCCATCTCCCTGACTACACCGTCACGGGCTCGGGTACCGGATGCTCGTCGGTTCGGACCGGCAGCTCCTCCCGGTCTTCCTTCTCACCCTCTTCACGCGAAAAGTGCCTGGCGATCCAGTCGTCCAGATCGTCGAGCAGCGAGTACATCACCGGCACGAGCACGAGCGTGAGGAAGGTCGCAAACGTCAGTCCCGCGATCACGGCGATCGCCATCGGTCCCCACCAGGCCGCCTGCTCGCCACCCCAATAGGGATCCGGATTCAGCCGTGTGTAGAGCCCAAAGAAATCGAAGTTCAATCCGATGGCGAGCGGCACGAGCCCGAGCACCGTAGTCGTCGCGGTGAGGATCACCGGCCGAAAACGGGTGACGCCTCCCTGCACCAGCGCCTGAAAGCGCGACAACCCGTCGCGGTGGCGCAGCTGATCGATGTAGTCGATCAGCACGATGGCATTGTTCACGACGACGCCCGCGAGGCTGATGACGCCGACGCCCGTCATGATGATCCCAAACGGCATCCGGAACACCATGAGTCCGATGAGCACACCGATGGTCGAAAGCACGACCGAGCTCAGGATGATGAGCGGCTTCGTGACCGAGTCGAACTGCGTGACCAGAATGAATCCGATCAGGAAGACGGCGGTGAAGAACGCGCCGAGCAGAAACGCTTGCGACTCCTGCTGTTCCTGCTGCTCCCCCGTGTACGTCATGCGATAACCGCTGGGGAGCGACCGCTGGAATTCAGCGAGCTCCTGCTGAACCTCGGCGAGGGCCGCGTTGGCGTTATATCCCTGACGCACGTCCGAGGAAACCGTCACGACCTTTTCCAGATCTTTGCGATTGATGTCCGCGAATCCCTCCCCAACGGACCACCTGGCCACCGAGGACAGCGGGATTTGGTCGCCCGACTCATTGACCACCGTGAGGTCCCCGACCGCATCGAGGTTATTGCGATACTCCTTGGCAAGGCGCACGGTGATGTCGTACTCGTCCTTCCCATCACGATACTTCGAGGCCTCGGTGCCGTTGATGGCACTCCGAACGGTGAAACCAACGTCACGGGTGTTGAGGCCGTAGAGGGCCGCTTTTTCCCGGTCCACGTCGACCACCAGCTCAGGCCGGCCATCCGCCATGTCGCTCTCGAGCCCGTCGAGCTTCGCGAAGACCGAAGCATTTTCTAGAATCGCCACCGCCTCATCGCCGAGTCGCTTCAGCAGTGTCGGGTCGTCCCCGACGATTTCGATGGTCACCGGCAGACCCGTCGGCGGGCCGGGCTGTTGCGTCTCCACGGAGACTTCGGCACCCACGATCTCCTCGGCGAGCCGGCTCCGGAGCTTATTCAGGATGGCCGTCGCCGCGACGGTCCGTTTTTGGAAATCGACGAAGTTCACGGTCACGGTGGCAAGATGAGTCCCTCGACCGCCACCGAAGCCTGTCACCGACTGCCCGACGGTCGTCACGACCGACTCGAAGTTCCGCCGTTCTCGTTCGGAAAACTCCGCCAACACCTTCTCGATGCGATCGGAAAGCTGATCGGTCTGCTCGAGCCGTGTCCCGATGGGGGCCTCGATCTGTACGAACACCATCGGGGGCGGGATATCCTCCGGAAAGAGCTCGATCCCGGCATTCATCATGCTGAAGGCCATGAAGGCCACGACCAGAGTCGCGCCGGCTCCCGCCAGCATGCGGAACCGGTGTTTGAGCGCCCACCGCAGGACGCGCTCGTATCGCCGCAGGACCGCCGGAAGTCCCTTTCCCATGAACCAATGGCCAAAGGGGGCCATTGCGTGGCGATGGACCCAGAACAGACCCACCGCCGTGAGGGCGAGGAGAACGGTTGCCAGCCAATTCACAATCAGCCCGATGCCCACCGCCAACGCCATCGCACCGACGATCACCTTTCGCGAGGCCGGTGGGAGCTTCGCCTTGGGCCCCGTTTCCGGATCCAGCCACAATGAGCACAGGGTCGGATTGATCACCAGGCCCACGAACAGCGATGAGGCGAGAGTGATGATCAGAGTGAGCGGCAGGAACTTCATGAACTCGCCGATGATGCCAGGCCAGAACGCCATGGGTGCAAACGCGGCGAGCGTCGTTGCAGTCGAGGCGATGATGGGCATCGCCACTTCTCCCGTCCCCAGTTTCGCAGCCGTGACGCGCTCATAGCCCTCTTCCCGGAACCGGTAGATGTTCTCCACCACGACGATCCCGTTGTCGACGAGCATGCCGAGTGCGAGGATCAGGCTGAACAGCACCACGACGTTCATCGTGAAGCCAAGAAGTTGCATCACGCTGAACGAGATAAGCATCGAGAGCGGGATCGCGATTCCGACCAGCGACGCCGTCTGAAATCCGAGGAAGAACAGGAGCACACCGACCACCAGGATGAGTCCCGAGATGATGTTGTTCTCGAGACTACTCACCATCTCATGGATGTCCTCGGACTGGTCGGAGGTCATTTTTACGATGGTGCCGGGCGGGAACGCGGGTTCCATCTGCGCGATGACGGCGCGCACTCGGTCGGCGGTCTCGATGATGTTCTCGCCACTGCGTTTCGAGACCGAGAGTGTCACCACCGGATTCCCGTCCAGCCGGGCGAAACTATCCCGTTCCTTGAACCCGAAGTCCACACTGGCAACGTCGCGAACATAAATCGGGCGGGCGCCTCGCGTGGCAACGACGATGTCGGCGAGGGGATCGGTCGTTTCGAACTCGCCCGGCACGCGCACCAGGTACTTCACATTGCCCACGTCGATCGACCCGCCGGGAATCGTGACGTTCTCATTCCAAATCGCATCGATGACATCGTCAAAGGCGAGCCCATAGAACTTGAGCTTTGCTAGATCGACGTCGACCTGGACTTCGCGCTGCAGGCCACCGGCCAGGTTCACCTCGAGAACACTCGGGATCTGCTCCAGCCGATCTTGAATATCCTCCGCCACCTCTCGGAGCCGCACCAGATCATAGTCCCCGGCAATGTTGACCTGCATGATGGGGAACTCCGAGAAGTTGATCTCGAAGATTTGCGGCTCCTCGGCGGCACCCGGCAGATCCGGTTTCGCAATGTCGACCTTTTCCCGGACCTGTTGGAGGGCCTCGTTCATGTCCGTCCCGGCCGTGAACTCGACATTGATGCTCGAGTACCCCTCGATCGAGGTCGACGTAACGCTCTTCACATCCGCGATGGTGTTGAGCTCGTCCTCGATGCGCCTGGTGATCAGTGTCTCGATATCGCGGGGCGCTACACCGGGGTAGACCGTGGTGACGATGATGTTTGGGATCGTAATCTCGGGATTTGACTCCCGCGGAATCCCCACATAGGCGATCAACCCAGACACGATCAAGATCACCATCAGCACCAGCGCGCTCGTCGGGTGATCCACGGCAAGCGACGTGAGCTTGAACTGCTTGAAGTCGCCGCGCCCCTGTCGCTGCCGCGGCATCTACCGCTCCTCCCGAACCACCAGCTTATCCTCGTTCACGACGCGGATGCGGCTCCCGGCATCGACCTGCTTGTAACCCGCCGTGATGAGGAGCTCGCCGGCTTCGAGACCCTCATCGATGACGGTTCGATTTCCGGAGCTCGGGCCGAGGGTCACGCGCCGCGCCACGGCGTGGGATTTCCCGTCGCGTTCCTCCACCACGAATACCTTGTACCCATCCGCCGCCCGCAGCACCACTTCTTGCGGCACCACGATCACGTTTTCGAGCCGCTGTTGCCGGACCTGGACGTTGGCTACCATGTGGGGCTTCACGACGCGATCGGGGTTGCTCATCACGATCTCGATCGGGAACGTGCGGTTGCCAGGATCCACGCTGCTTCCCACGAATCCGATACGCCCCTCGAACTCACGTCCAGGGAAGATGTCGAACCATATCCGGGCCGGGCTTCCCACGCGCACGGATCGCGCATACCGCTCCGGGACGCCCGCCGCGATTTTCAGGCGCGATGTCGCGACGACTCGGGCAACACGCGCGCCCATGGTCGCCATCTCTCCTTCTTCCAGATACTTCTC
>JBFIZG010000352.1:0-4222 GCA_041604955.1 Gemmatimonadales bacterium
CCGTCGTTTGGGGTGGTCTGACGGGTCTGCCGCTCGTCGTCTTTGGGTTTCTCGCCGCCTCGCGTTGCCGAGCAATCTCCGAACAGGACAACGCTCGACGTGCCAAACTCGCGATCGTGGCACTCCTGACGGGCATTGGCGTGGGCGCGGCAAATCTTGGGTCGAACGTCGCTTTGGCAGCGGCGGACCCAGGCATCTGGGCGCTGCTCCAAGAGCATTTTGCGGAACCCATGAGCTGGGCCCGGGTGGCCTCTGTCGCGGTCGTGGAGGAGGTCGTGTTCCGTCTGTTTGTGATGAGCGTTGTTGCGTGGATCGCTGCCCGATTCCTGAGCACGGCTCGCGCGGTCTTCCTCACCGCACTGGTCGTTTCTGCGTTCCTGTTCGCCTTGCCCCACCTGCTCGGCCGGCCGATGCCGACTCACTCGGCGTTTGCCGCGCTCTACGCGTCGGGCGTCGTTGTGAAGAGCGGGGTGGCAGGTCTTGTGCTGGGTTGGGCCTTCTGGCGCTGGGGTCTCCCATACGCGATCGTGATTCACTTCGCCGGCAACGGTTTGCACAAGGTGTTCGAGCCGATGCTGTTTTCGTGAACGGCCATCCGCTAGGCGGGCAAGGTACGATTCAAGATGCCCCGAACAGTCATTGCTACCGTTGCAGTCGTTCTGGCATCCGTTGCCCACGGAAGTTCATGCGGACTCCACGGCCGTCGACTGCAGTTTAGCAGCCCCTTTCCTGGCGATCATGTCACCGTGTACGTTGTGGGTTTCCTGTAGGACAACATCCGTTCGGGCGTAACAGCGCAAGCTTCCGGATAGCCGGACTCCAGCTGGCTGGTCGGCGGAGATGACTTCAGCGCCACTGGCTGTCTCCGTGGTTGGCGATGCGTTTTCCGAATGCGCAATACTCGTCTACCCAGCCTGCATTCCGAGAGTCCCATTTGTTCTCATGACAATCTCGATCAGGCTTTTCGAATCAACGGTGATTGCGAGGTGGCCTTGTCTCCACGAACGTGGGGCGTAATGAAGACTCTGTTCAGGTAGCCGTCTACTGGTTATTGCAGCTGGCGGCTGGCTTCGCATGGCGGTAGATTGAGTAGGGGCTCCGCTGCGCCGGGATTCTCGCAGCCCTAGCCGAATGGTTGTTGCCAGATATGAGATCTTGGAGTTCCCCAGGCACTGCGAAATGGGCAGGCGCGGCTCGTTTCGCTCTCGTGAGTCTAGCGGTCGGACAACTGGGGTTTTCCGGTTGCAGCGGCGACGACGATGACTGCGATCTTATCGGCGCTCCCGTGTTCCCGATGTTCACGATCACCGTGCTTGACTCAGTATCCGGAGCACCTGCGTGGTGGGGCGCGAGCGGGACCATTGAGGACGGTGTGTTTCGCGAGAACTTGATCGCGTCTTCAAGCAATCCCGCCGACTCCACCGCCGCGTTGCCCCTCGTTTCGCAAGTACAGCGCGAAGGCGTCTACACGGTCACGATCCTGAAGGACGGATACACCGTCTGGGTGATGACAGGGCTCGAGGTGCGTGAGGAGGGCTGCTTCTTGACGTCACACGCTCTCGTGGCCCGACTCCAACGGTCCGATGAGCCATAACAGGACTCCGAAGCCGTGCGTGCGAGCACCAGTCGCGAACGTGCCGTACTCAGTGGGGGTGTCACGATGGAGAGTCAGCTCATGCGGTTCCCCAGTGCGGTCAAGCGAGACGCCGCCATCGAAGCTTGGATGCACGAACATGCGGGCGAGCTCGGGGAGATTGCGCAGCATTGGTTCGAGGTCATGCGCAATTGCGGCGACGATGTTCGCGAGCTCTTGCACGACGGTCATCCAACGGCATGTGTTGGGGACGCGGCCTTCGCCTACGTCAACGCGTTCACAGCTCACGTCAATGTCGGGTTCTTTCGTGGCGCCGAGCTTGCGGATCCACACGGCTTGTTGGAAGGCACGGGGAAGTACATGCGCCACGTGAAGCTCAGGCCGGAGCGCGATCTCGACGCTGGCTATCTACTGCAGCTCGTGACCGCGGCTTACACGGACATGAAGACACGCCTCGAAGCAAGGTAGATGGCTCCATCAACGGCGCCCCAAACCGGCGGTCCTTCATGCGGGTGGCCGGTCGTCGTCACGACAAGCGAGAACGCCACGCAGCCAGGTCTCGTCGTCCTTTGGGCGAGAGGTCGTAGTGGCCCACCTTCACGCGATCGAACCACCCGTAGTAGTTGTCCCGCAGGATCGGTCCAGCCCGAGAGACGCCGGTGCGATCACGGAGAGCGCTCACCTTGAGAACGCCTGCGGAAGCCAGTTCACGCGCACAGCGGACGGCGTCCTGCCGATATGCCGTGAGTCGTCGGCGAGACGAGGAGCCCCCGGTCTCGGGATCCCCGACCCGTTCTGCGAACTCCTTGAGCAAGCGTCCGCGGCGTCGAGCGTTGGGCTTGGGGCGATACGGTGCGGGGTCCAATACAGGCACCACGACACCCCGTCCGGACACGGTCAGGAGCCCCATGCCGAGGCGTCGAAGCAGGCTTGTGACCTGCTTCTTCCGTTTACGCCACGAAGCGCTTCGACCGTGACCAATGCGAAACGCAACGTAGACGGCGCGAGAAACGGTGAGCCGATCCACGGCTTGAAGAATGAGTGCGAGGTTCAGCTGCTCTTTCAGCTCGACGACAACCGGCTCTTCGCCGCTCCGCACAGCCACGATGTCGCACGGTCCGATTTCTCCTTTGACCGTGTAGCCTTGTGCCTCGAGGAAACCCTTGATCGGGCCGTACAGATCGGCTTCAGGCATGGCATTCCATTGGACTTACGCCTCCCACGAACTCCAACCGCACTCCGTCCCTCCCGGCGGTCCGTGGCGAATTCTACAGTGGAAGGCGCGGCTGCTGAACCGTGGATTTCGTCACTTCGACCGGCCTGCGCGTATGGATTGAGGGCAACTGGGGTATCGTAACGGCTGGGTCTTGTGTGCCGCTCCGAGGGGCCACCCACTTACTGTGCGATTGGAGCGTTCCCATGCGAGGCGCAATCATTGGTGACATCGTCGGCTCGGTACGGGAGTTCTGGCCGACGAAGCGCACGGATTTCACGCTGCTCGAAGACGGATGCACCTTCACGGATGACACGGTTCTGACGATTGCCGTCGCAGACAGCTTGCTGTCCGGAGAACCCTATGTCGAAAAGTTGCACGAGTACGCGAGTGCCTACCCGAATCGATGTTACGGGTCGGGATTCGCACAGTGGGTCGAATCAGGCTCGCGTCGGCCCTACAACAGCTGGGGGAACGGATCAGCCATGAGAGTCAGTCCCGTTGCGCTTGCACGCGACGAGCTGGAAGAAGTCTTGGCGGAGGCCAAGCGCAGCGCCGAGGTTACGCACAATCATCCAGAGGGCGTCCGAGGCGCACAGGCGACTGCAACGGCAGCTTTTCTCGCGCGTCAGGGCGAGACCAAGAATGCAATTCGAAACTACGTCGAGCATAGCTTCGGCTACGATCTTCAACGAGCCATTGTCGACATTCGCCCGACATACACCTTCAACGAATCGTGCGAAGGCACGGTCCCCGAGGCCATCATCGCATTCTTGGACTCCAGCGACTACGAAGACGCGATAAGACTCGCGATATCGCTTGGCGGCGATTCGGATACGCTCGCGTGTATCACCGGAGGCATCGCTGAAGCATTCTATGGTGAGATTCCAGTTGCGATTTCGGAGCCCGCGCTGGCTCGATTGGACGTGCGACTTTCGACGGTGCTCCGTGAGTTCTACGAGAGGTACCCGGGACGTAGAGCATAGTCGGCCCTCGCCGTCGGCGGCACGTTGGCGGAGCACGCTCGCACGCTGGTCCGAGCGAGGCCAGGAGAAGCGGGACTCGACGCATGACGTTGATTCCAGCGCCTCGCCCACGCTACGCTCTCGCCGTCACGCCAACCGCAAATCGAGGAGTAGATTCGTGGACAAGCGTACTGCGAACCGAAAGATTGCCGACGGGTGGCTCGACGCCTTCAAAAGCAAAGATGTTTCGAAGCTCCAGCTCGCCGAGGAGTTCGTGCATATGAGCCCTTTCGGAGAGATTCGCGGCAAGAAGTCCTATTTGGATCTGGTCGACCAGAACTCGGAAGCGTTCTTCAGCAAGCAGATCAAGACGATCGATACGTTCGACTGTGGTGACAAGTTTGCCGTTCGATATCTCGTGGATGGCCGGCCGGCCTGCGACTGTATCTA
>JBFIZG010000353.1:0-4213 GCA_041604955.1 Gemmatimonadales bacterium
ATCTGCCGGCTGCCTGCGCAAATAGCATGACCTCGACCAAAAAGTCGGGCCCCATCAGGTCCGCGCCGATGAGTGTACGAGCTGGGCCGTCACCGACGAGGTCGTCGATCACGCTGTGTACCGTGGTGGCATGCGCGATGTGCGGTACCCAGATATGAATCGCGTTGACGTCGCCAAAGCCGAGTTGCGCTGATGTGAGTGCGGCGCGGAGGTTCAACATGGTTTGCCGCATCTGCGCCTCGACGTCACCGCGTGCGACGCCTCCGGGGCCGCTCCCCACCATGCCAGCCGTGTACACGCGGCTCCCCACCCGAATCGCCGGGGAGTACGGGCTCCGAGGTCGGGAAGCGCCGTCCGGCACGATCACCGCCCGGTTGGCCTCCCCGGACGCGGTGCATTGGATCTCGACCTTGAAAACGGGGTTCATGAGGCCCGCGCGAACTGTCGCACGGGCGGGGGGATCGGGACCCACGAATTCGCGGTACGCAGCGTTCATGGCGCCAAACTCGCGCGCGTCGTCCATGAACACCGTACACGTGGTGAGGTCGCCGAAGTCCAGTCCGGCCGCGTCGAGTATCGCACCAATGTTGCCAAACACCCGCCGGGTTTGCGTGCCCACGTCGCCGGTGACGGGCTGATACGTGTCGGGGTCCCTGCTCGTCGCCCCCGCGACGAACAGGGTGTTGCCCGCCATGACGCCCCAACTGTACGGCAGCTCGGGTGACTTGAGCGCGGTCGGTTTCACGACTCGTCGCGTCACGCCGGGTCGAGCCGCCACCATCGCGATCTGTACCTTGGCACCTGGTGTTGGCAGATCGGCGGCGACCGTGGCCCGAGTCGGCGGATCGACCGGGAAGTACGAGCGATAGACCGCGTTCATTTCCGCGAAGTGGCGCGTGTCCGAGAGAAACACGTTGGCGCTCACCACCCTCGAGAAGTCCATTCCCTCCGCTCGAAGCACGGCGCGGATGTTCTCCATGGCCTGTCGCACCTGCGCGTTCACACCTTCGGCGAGTTCACCCGTGCGCGGATCGATTCCCACGGTCCCCGCTACGTAGAAGAGTTCGCTGTCCGCTTGCCGGCTGGATGATTCGACGGCGCGAATCAGCAGCGGCACGGGCGCGACGATCGCTAGCACCAACACGATGAGGGGATAACGGAATGCGCTCGACATCAGTCAACCTCGAGGTACGGGTCCAATTGCTCGATGACCAAAACATGCAGTGACATGCCGTCCGTCGCGAGCGCTGCGCGATGTCCAGAGCAATGCAGTTTCGAGCGCTTCGCCGCTCTGGCGGACCCATGACGTGCCTGTATCTTCATACGCGAGCGCACATACTGATGAGGTCGCCCGGCCCTCCCGAAGGTCCGGTCGGAACCGCATGTTAGAGAGCGGTTCAAATATCGGCCGCCCTGCCGAGACCAAACTACGCAAGGAGATCGAGATGCGGATGACTGCTCCACCCGTCCGACACTTTCGTTGGAATGACATGCCGAAGGAGACCGTCACGGATCAAATCAGCCGTCGGTTGGTGACCGGGGAACGCTCCATGATCGCCCACGTCTACTTGGACAAGGGGGCGGTCGTACCGCGACACGCGCACGACAACGAGCAGTTCACCTACATTATCGAGGGCGCGCTCCATTTTTGGATTGGCGAGGACGAATCGTATGAAATCGACGTGCGCGCCGGCGAAATCCTCCATATCCCATCGAACGTCCCACACAAGGCCGAAGCGCTGGAGGACACGTTTGACGTTGATGTGTTCACGCCGCCTCGGCAGGATTGGTTGGACGGGACCGACACGTATTTTCACGAGAAGACCTGAAACGGAGTCAACGATGTCGACGCAGCTGGTAGAGTCCGAGTGGATCTGGAAAGACGGCGACATGATCCCGTGGCGCGAGGCCCAAGTGCATGTGATGAGTCTTGCGGTGCAGTTCGGGTCCTCGGTGTTCGAGGGGATCCGGTGCTACGAGACGCCCAATGGACCCGCCATCTTTCGGCTGCACGACCATATGCGCCGCTTGCATGACTCGTGTCGTATCTACCGGATAGATCTTTCGTACGATGTTGACGCATTGGTCGCGGCTTGCCGCTCCGTCATCGCGAGGAATGCGCTGAAAGAGTGCTATGTCCGGGCCACTGTGTTGAGGGGGTACGGCGCCGCTGGGATGAACCCGGTTGGGAGCCCGATCGAGACCTACATGATTACCTGGCCGTGGGGCACGTACCTGGGGGCAGACGCCTTGGAACAGGGTGTGGACGTGTGCGTCTCGAGCTGGCAGCGTCCGGAGCCGAACACCTATCCGTCGAACGCCAAGGCGGCGGGACACTACACCAACGCGCAGCTCATCAAGATGGAGGCTGTCGCAAACGGGTACGCGGAGGCAATCGCGCTGGGGCCGGGCGGAACCGTCAGTGAAGGAAGCGGTCAAAATCTCTTCCTGGTTCGAAGCGGCGCCGTGGTTGTTCCCCAGACCGACGGGACGTCGCTCCTCGGAATCACGCGCGACAGCGTCATCACGATTGCGCGGGACCTTGGGATCGAGGTACGGGAGCAAACGGTGCCGCGCGAAATGATCTACACGTCGGACGAGGCGTTCTTTACCGGAACGGCGTCCGAGGTGACGCCGATTCGAAGCGTGGACAAAATCCCGATTGGCGTCGGAAGAGCAGGGCCCGTCACCAAACAGCTCCAGAGACGCTATCTCGCGCACGCCCGCGGTGAGGTCGCCGATGCGCACGCCTGGCTGACGCCGGTTCAGGAACCGGTGCCCGCGACCGCCGCCGGTTAGGAACGGGAGCGTTGGAGGCCCCTGATCGGGGGATCCTCCGATTGTATCACCTGTTGGTGCTCGACGTGCGGCGCCATGAGATCGGCCAGCGCCTCTCCCCACTCTCGGTAACTTGCGGGTGACGGATGGTAGCCGGCAGCTGAGAAGCGCCCCGGTCCGGGGTCAAAGCTCGTGGCCACAAAAAGGACGTTGTGACGGCGTGACACCTCCTGCTCGGTGACAACGTCAAGCGACTTGGCTCTCATCCCCAAGAGATATCGCAGCGGCTTGGGAAGCAGCGGGAAGATCGAAAACGGCGGGCATCCTGCGACGACGATCAACGCGTTTGGGGAGCGTGACCGCAGCGCATCGAGTAGCCCGGCGAGGTCGGAGCGCCAGCGACGCGTCGTGGACAGACCCGTAACGTCGTTTACACCGACGGAGACGACGACGACGTCGAATGCCTCCTCGCGAACAGTGGGTAGTAGGTTGTCACGTACATGAGCTGCGCGGGCGCCCGAACGACCAACGGCACACCAAAAAACCTCTCTCCCCAGCCGCGCTGCCAGCGCTTGTGCGGTCCGTCCGGGAAGGGCTTCGGTGAGTGCTGCCGCGCCCACACCGGCAGCGATCGAGTCGCCGATGGTCAGCATCCGAAGCGGCGTTCCGTTCCCAAACCGGCCGTGACTCGGACCGCCGGCCGGGGGAAAGCGTGGTGCTCGTTTCCTGACCCAGAGGCCCTGGCAGACGATCACTGGCGCCGAGAGCCAAAACGCCACACGGCGCAGAATGTTCATGGTAATTGTTCTATTCGTATCGCAACGCCATCACAGGGTGGTCCTGGATCGTACGGAGGGCGGGAGTTCAGGGAACGAGTGGTTTCCCCAGTACCTGACCCGCCAGTTCTCCTGTGAACGTCCCGTTCTCAATCGCCGATCGCCCGTTGACCAGCAGGTGCACGACACCTTCGGCGTATTGATGGGGGTCGGAGTACGTGGCTTTGTCCCGAAACCGCTCCAGGTCAAACACGACGACATCGGCGATCGCACCAGCCCGGAGCACGCCGCGATCGTCCATCCCCATGACCGACGCGGGAAGAGACGTCATCGTTCGAATGGCATCGGGAAGTGAGAGCACGCCTCGCTCTTGGACGTAGAGACGGATTTTTCGTGGGAACGGGCCGTAGTAACGCGGATGCGGTACCCCTTCGCCAAACGGCACGAGACCACCGTCGGACGACGTCATCGTCCATGGTTGCCGCATCAGCGCCAACATGTCTCCATCGTCCATGTTGAACGAAACCAGACCGGCTCCGCCAGCTTCCATCAGATCCAGAGTCAGGTCGGCCGGGTGTCGTCCGCGCTCCTCTGCGACCTCGAGCATCGTTCGGCCCTCGATGGAGGGGTCCGCCCGATGACGTTGGAACTGGAGGCGC
>JBFIZG010000354.1:0-4183 GCA_041604955.1 Gemmatimonadales bacterium
AGGTCGACAAACTGGTTGTAGTACTCGACGGCCTTTGTATTGTCGCCTTGGGCCTCGTACAGCTCGCCTAACCGCCGATATGCGACGTGTCGGGTACCGGCATCCATCTGTGGAATGGCCCAGCGTCGCTCGAGGTACCGTTCCCAGTAGATGCGCGCGGAGTCCGCGTTACCCGCAGCGTCGTGTGCACGCGCCATAAACGAAAGAACGCCTGGTTCGAAGCTCCACCCCTCAACGCCGCGCCGCATACTTGCCAGCCCACGCTCAACGTCTCCCTCGGCGAGCTGAACGAATCCCGCGGAGCGATCGTAGTCGCGCTGAAAATCACGGCCAAAACCGGGAATCCCAGAGCGCTCCATGGCCACGAGCAGGCTCCGGGCCCGCTCCGGGACCCCGGCCAGCGCGTGGAAGACGATGAGACCGCCGTACGGCCTGTCCGCTGCCGGTAAGACCTCCAGCGCCTCATCCGGGATTTCACGGTCCAAACGAGCGCGAGGTTGCTCAGCATCTCCAGTAGCCATCATGCGGCTGAGTTCGGTGTTGATTTGTATGCCCATGATGGAACCGGGCACATCTCGCTCGCGCGCCGCGCTGATCGCCTCGCTGAGGTATCGGTCGCCGTCCCGATACCTGCCTCTGGTTTGCGCAATCCGGCCCAGAACTTCGGCTGCCTGCCCCTGCCAAAACGGATTGCCGGACTGGCTGGCCCTGAGGATCTCATAGTGCTGTATGGCCTCGTCGTACTCGTTCAGCCGGTACGCCAATAGTCCGCGAAACTGGTGATTGCGTGGCTGACCCGGGAACCTTTGCTCCGCGACGTCAATAGTGGCCCTCGCCTCATCGTAGCGGCCCAACAACATCTGCGTGAATGCGATGTTGTAGTACCTGGGCGCCCACGTAGAGTCGGCGTCGAGTCCCCTCTCATAAAACTCGAGCGCTCGTTCCCGGTCTCCCAGCTGGCCGTACAATACGCCGGAGTTGTTGAGCGCCCGATCGTCGTCGGGAAACTTGTCCAGGATGGTCCGATACGCAGCGAGCGCTTGATCGAGGTCTCCAGTCACGTCGGTGTGGTATTGGGCCACCGCGTACCCGCGTTCGAGTGGTGTCAATCGGTCGCGCAGTTCGTACGCCTTCGTCAAGGCCTCGATTTCCCGCGCGCGCTGTTGGAACGTGTTCCCGAGGATCGCGCCCATCTTGCGGTATGCCATCGCGAACGTTGAATCCACCGAGATCGCCTCGTCGAGCAGCGCGACCGCCCGATCCGGATCGCCGGCAATCTCCGCCTGCGACGCCTGCGTGTAGAGGCGGAGCGCCTCGAGTGACCCCGTGGTCACGAGTTCCAACGGCAGTTCCCGCCGAATCGACTTGAGCGACTCCCCAATCCGCTCCCGCATCTTGGCAGAGAGCTTATCCACGGCCTCGATGATACCACTCGCGTCGTTTGCAGATGCCTGCTGCGCCACCAAGACCTCTCCCGCGGCGGAGATCAAGCGACTGCCAATGACATACCCCGAGCCGAGTGGCGCGATCTCCCCGACGATGGCGGCCTTGATGCTCTCCCGCTCGGCAATCTCCAGGGCGACCGACTCGTCCACCCGCGTGTCCGGATCGAGCTGCATGCGCTCGAGGCTCTCTGCAATCCTCGGCGGATCCGCCAGACGCAGCACTGGCGATTCCGATAGGCTAATGCGAAGCAGTTCGGTCACCGTTGTTCCAAGTGTCGAATCGGACGTGCGGTTGTCGAATTCGGCGAGAATCAGGAGATCTCGCTCGCCCAGTACACCGGAACTGACCAGCGTCGCGGCGGGACCGATGCCGGCGGCGCGGGTCACCATGAACCCGCCGGCGAAGACGACCAAACCCGCAAAGGCCAGCCCGCCGCCACCGATCGCCTTGCTCCACGTCAAGTGTTTCTTGAGCCCGACGGGCGTGGTCGTTTGAAGACCCGTGGTCATTGCGACCGCGCGTTGCTTCTCATGTTGGCTGGTGACCAGCATGATCGGGAGCCCTATCGCCAGCAGCACGACTGCGGCCAGGAACACCCAGTTGGGCAACCCCAGCGCGATCATGATGCCGTAGACGACGGCAAGTGTTGTAGCCGCCGCCACGCCAAACAAAGCCGCCACGCGAATAGGGTGGTGCTTGGCTTCGACGTCCGCTGTCGATACCGCGGAAACAGGCTGTGTCCCCGTGGGCGTGACGCCGCCGGTCTGGGGTGTCGCAATCGTTTCGAGTTGCCCTTTGAGTTCATCCGCCGTCTGCCAGCGGTCCGCCGGCTTCTTTTCCAAGCACCGCATGATGACATCCGCCAATGCCGGCGGAACCGTAGCGCGATGCTGCGTCACCGGTTCGACTGCCTGACTCACATGCGCCGCCAACAGTTGCTGGGCGGTGTTGCCCGTAAACGGCGTCCGACCCGCCAGCATCTCGTACGCCATCGTTCCGAGCGAGTAGATGTCCGCCCGGTGGTCTACATGTGGGTCTGCAGCAGCTTGCTCGGGGGACATGTACGCCGGCGTACCGAGCGCCACGCCCAACGACGTAAGGCCAGAAGTGGGACCACCGGAAGAAGCGCTCACCGCTTTGGCGACGCCGAAATCCGTCACCACCGCATGACCCTCCGACAGCAACACGTTGTCGGGCTTGATGTCGCGATGCACCACCTCGTGCCGGTGCGCGTACGCGAGCGCGTCCACTACTTCACGCAGGATCTTGAGCGCCTCACCCACCGGGAGCTCGACCTCGCGATCGAGCTTGGCGCGCAACGACTCGCCTTCGATGTAGGGCATCACATAGTAGAGCAGATCGCCGTCTGCCGTACCGGCTGTGAGAAGCGAAACGACGTGCGGGTGCTGGAGCGACGCGGCAAGCTTGATCTCGCGCTGGAAGCGCTCCTTGTTCACGCCCGCCGACATGTCCGGTGGCAGTACCTTGATCACGACGCGCCGGCCCAGCGCCACCTCTTCGGCGAGAAAGACAAAGCTCATCCCGCCGCCGCCGAGTTCTTTCTCGATACGGTACGTGTCACCGATGGCGGCTTCGAGGCGGGATTGGAGGTCGCTCACGGCGAGTAGTGAGTGGTGAGTGATGAGTAGGCGGGAGCCGACCAATGAAAGTGCACGGTGCACGGTACACGGTGCACGGGAGTCAGAGGTTCAATTCCCAGTGTCCTGTGCACTGTGCACTGTGCACTATGTACTATGTACCGTGCACCGCGCACTGTACACTGTGTACCGTGTACTCTGTACTCGACACCGAACACGCGCCCCCCGACCGCTCCGCGACCATGCCGATCAGCGGTCATTCGCGCACCTGTCCGCTCGCATTTCGTCGGATAAAAGCGTCATGCGGTCCCCTTGGAGTGCTGTTCGTCGCTAGCGTGTCGCGAAGCTATAAGGTATTGAATCGACGTGGACTTAGCCAGAAGGACGAAGGGTGTTCCTGTCCGTCAACGAGCGGAGGACGTACAGCCGGGGATTTTCATGTCGTGTCTTGCGGGTCCAGCGTCACGTCATAGTGTTGCGAACGTGAATCGAAACGCTCGAGCACGGCTCGCGCCTGAGGCGGCACATACGCGACGTCGTAGTCCTCTCCCATGAAGTCGCGCACGGCGTCGAGCGATTCGAACCACAACACCGTCACGAACTCCACCTCGTCGTCGCCTTCATGCCGCAACAGATGAGCGCCCCGGTACCCGGGTATCTCCTTGCGGGCGATGCCTGGCAAGACATCGGTTCGCAGAAGCTCTTCGTACGCGTCCGCATTTGCCGGCGTGGTCCACCCGTGCCAGATCCGAGCAATCACCGCGCTACCCGGACTCTTTTCTCCGTTGAAGGGCTGCATATCCGCTGGCCGCGAACGACGTGTTTGGCACGGCGGAGTCGACGATTGCAGACCGGATCGGCGCCACGCGGCTCACCATCCCTACGAAATCGATGACATCTTGACCACCCTGGGATGCGACCTCACCAATGCACTCCCCAGTACCTCCCGGGCCGTCGAATATTTTGAGCCGCCCCGGGTTTGAAGTGTTGACGCCCGCTTTGTTCACGTGGATGAAGCTCACGCCGAACCCGGCGACGGGTGTGCTCAGATCTAAGACTACCTGGGGACATGGTGGATTCTGATCGCCGCCGGCAAACCAACCGGAACCGTTGCCGGGGTTCGCATCATCGCCACTTAC
>JBFIZG010000355.1:0-4175 GCA_041604955.1 Gemmatimonadales bacterium
CGGGTACTCGCCCAGCCATGGCTTCTGGCGTACCTCGCGCTCCACGCGTCCGAGGAGTTCCACCAGATCCAACTGGTTCGTATGGTGGAGCTGGTGTTGGTGATCCGAGCCGACCTCGCGTCAGGACGACTCGCATGGGGTGATGTTCTCTCGCTCCTCGATCGCGCTCATGCCACGAGGTTCGCTTTTCCCGCGCTCCAACTGGCAGAGCGGCTGCTACCGGGTACGCTCGACGAAACGCTGCTCACGAAACTTGCCGGAGCGGCGACACCGTCCATGCGACGGGTGATCGATGGCCTCGAACCAGGCGACGCGCAGCGTCTCGATCGTGTCACGCTGCAGGAACGCTTCATGTGGGCGAAGGGCCCAATCGAAACGTTACGCCGGCTGGGCCGCTTCATCGTACCGTCGGGAACGGATGTTCCTTTGCGCACGATGGGGTCGATGCAGTGGTCCCGTCTCATGCGCGTCGTACGCGGTCGGGTTTCCCTCCGCGAAACACGGGCATCGCACACACGGGCTACCACACCCGCCAACGAACCAGCGCGAGCAGCAAACACGCCGCGGCAGCCACCCCGAGACCGCCAGCAACCGCAAACAGCAGCGCAAAACTCGAAACGTTCAGAATCACCCCGCCGGCCGCAGCACCCCAAATAGCGCTACCCTCCGTCGCAGCGTTCCGCAAGCTCGATACCAGACCCCGGCGGTCGGGCGCCGCCCGCTCCAGCAAAATCTGGTCGATGAGGGGATTCGTGGCCGGAGAGACGATACCCTGCACGAAGTACAACCCGATCGCGACGGCCAGAACGTTGGTGACGGCAAGACCGAGCAAGACCGGACCGAACACGAACATCCAGACGGCAAGAACTCGCTGCGGGCTCGACCGGGCGGCAAGCTCACCGCTCCAGAAGATGACGAGGGCAGTCACGCCGTGCGCGATGGCAAACACGATGCCGATCCGCTCGATCGGCATGTCAAACGCGCGGGCAAAGAAAATGTTGAAGAACGGAGCAACCAGGGCGGGCCCTGTCATCCAGAGCGCAACGAACGCGACGAGTACGGCCACGTACCGAATGCGGAGCGGCCGCGCAGCGTCCCGCGTTTCATCGATCGCAGTCGGAACTCGGGACGGTGGTGTCAAGCGTCTCCCAGGCATCGTCAGATAGAAGAGAACACTCAGCACCGGACCGATCACGCCGAGGAGGAGCGCCAATCGAACCGAGACGAGCTCTGAAACCCCAAAGGCCCCGGCGAACCAAAGGGGCGCCTGGCCCGCAACCGCAATCCAAATGCCACCCGTTCCAACCAACAGCGCCACGTTCCACGAAAACGCTCGGGAACGCACCCGTCCGGCGGCGAGTTGCATGAGGAGTGGCGCGAGACCGACCCGCCAGGCGCCGACGCCGACGCCCGCGAGGAGAGACGTTGCGTAGATCGCGGCCGGCGACTCCACGAGCGCGCTGAGCGTCAATCCCGCCGCGTTCAACACGACGGCCACGACGATGGTGCCACGGGAGCCAATTCGATCGACCGATCGTCCGGCCGGCAACAGGGCCAGCACGCTCCCGGCGGTCAAGGCGGCCTGCGCGCCTCCCATGACCGTTTCGGCATGTCCCAACGCGTCGAGGTAGAAGTTGTACAGGAACCCGTGAAAGAACACGCCGGCCCCGAACAACACGTTGGCACTGAAGTATGACGCGATCGTGGTCCAATGGGTTGATTTGGGCATGGGGATTGAATGTGTTGGTACTTGAAGCTACATGTTGTGGCGCGCGCCGGCGACACGCGATGCCTTTTGAGATCATGGATTGGGAGGATTCGTGCGATTCGAGTACTCGGCAGTGATCATGATCGTCTCCGCGATGGTGGGGGGTCCCTCACCGTATGTTCACGCACAGGTCCGCGATACCGTTCGCGTGGATTCTGCCGGACAAGAGCAAGTTGTTCTCGTGGATTCGGTTATCGTCACGGGAGCGCGACTCCCCCTCACGAAACGCGAGTTGGGTTTTGCCGTGTCGGTGGTGTCCGCCGAAGCACTCGCCAAGAAACCGCCGCTGTACGCAATCGACGTGCTACGCAGCGGTTCGGGGGGATTCATCGACGAAGCGGCAGGCCCCGGAGGGCCGAGCATCATTCGGCTGCGCGGAGGCGAGGAAGTATTCACCCAGATTTTGCTCGACGGCGTCCACATCAACCAAAACGGGGGCTTCTTCGATCTCCAGGGATTCACCCTCAACAACGTAGAGCGTGTGGAGGTCGCGCGGGGGCCGCAGAGTGCCGTCTATGGGTCGTCAGCCGTGAGCGGAGCCGTGAATTTCATCACTCGGAGGGGAGTACCGGGCCGCCCGTACCTGGAGGTGCTCACGGCCGCCGGTGGACACGTCGGCGCCGCGGGCGACGGCATCGGCGGTTCGGTGGAGCCGGGCGGCATGTTTCGCGCGGCGGTGAACGCCGGCGGCGGCGTGGACTGGCTCGGGTACTCGATCGGGTTGGGCCACACGTACAGCCGCGGCATTTACCGCCAGCCGCACAACACCTGGACGCGAGACGCATCCGTTCGTCTCGATGCAGCACCGGTCGACCGGTGGGAGTTCAACAGCACGACGCGTTTCGTGGGCGTCGAGTCGAATCTCCCCGTTCGGGATGCCGGTGCGTCGCGCGTCTCGCTCGACCCCAATGCGTCCAACGAGCGCGACCGCGTCATCTCGTCGGTCTCCGCGACGTTCAGTCCAAACGAGCGCTGGCGACACACGTTGTCCACGTCGGTGTATCGCGAACGATTCTTGTTTGACGACCAGCGGGATGGCGTGGACCCCGACGGGAACCTCGGGTTCTTCGTCTTTGACGCCGATTTTGCGCTCCGAAGCGTCCTGTGGCGAACCAGCGCGGAATATGTCGGATCCGTGACGACTGAGGCCGACGACGTCGGGTTGCGCGTGCTCTACGGAGCCCGCTGGGAGCGCGAAGATCTCGCAGACAGCACGTCCGGTGAATTCGGCGACGGAACGCTCGATCTCGATCGAACGAGTGGCGCCGCATTGGCCGAAGTCCAGGTGTCTGTTGCGCGCGTCTCGCTGTTGGCGGGCGCCCGATGGGAAAAGTTCGCCGGTCTGGGGAGCGAACTCACCCCCCGTGCCAGCGCGGTGCTGACCGTGTCCCCGGGACGCCTTTCCGTACGGGGGACGGTTGGCCGCGCGTACAAGGCGCCGAATCTGCAACAGCAGTTCCTGGACAATCCGTTCATCGCCTCCAACCCCGATCTCGAGGCGGAGACGAGTTGGAGTTGGGAACTCGGCGCGGACCTGCAATCGCCGGACGGCGCGTTCACCGGCGCCTTGACCTTCTTTCACCAGGATTTCGACAACCTGATTCGGACTGTGGCGATCGAAGGATCCTCTCAGCAGATCAATCGCAACTTAGGCCAGAGTCGCGCGGTGGGCATCGAGTGGGATTTACAGTACGAAGTCTCGCCTGCCGTGACGGCTGGTCTCTCCGGCTGGTGGACCAAGACCACGATTCTCGAAAACAGCGGCTTGTCCACCGCCGAGTTTCCAGTCGATTCGGCGCTCCCGTTCCGTCCGAAGTATCAAGGGGCCGGATTCGTCGAGGTCCGGAGAGGTCTCGTGGACGTCACATTGCGTGGCAGGGCTGTCGGTTCGCAGACCGTGCTTACGGAACGGTTCAGCGGCCCTCGAATGGATGTCGACTCGTACGTGCTGTTCGGACTGGACGTTGGTGTCCGCGCCAGTCGATCGATTCGTCTGTACGCCAGCGTCGACAATCTCTTCAACCGAAAATACCAGACGGCGTTCGACCGGCGTGGAGTGCCGCTCAGGGTGGTGATCGGCGGTCGATTCTCGAGGTGAGGCCACAGCGAACGTCCAACATTCAACATCGAACATCGAACATCGAACATCGAACGTCCAACGTCCTGCGTCTAGCGTCCTGCGTCCTGCGTCCTACGTCCCGTTGTTCGGGAGCCGAGAGCGTTGGATGTTGGATGTTGAATGTTGGACGTTGGATTTTCGCTTCCGTCACGACGTCCTGAGCTGTGCACTGGCACGCTTGACGCGGGCGCGTTTGGCGCCAAACCGATTGTGCCAGGCCCGAATACCCAGCAACACGAGGAGAATGGTGCCGTACACCACCGGGTCTCGGGAATCAGCTTTCACCAG
>JBFIZG010000356.1:0-4171 GCA_041604955.1 Gemmatimonadales bacterium
CTCCACCCGCTTGGGGTCGAGGTATCGCAACAGGTAAAACAAGCTATGCCCGGCGCCACCGCTCCCGCTGCAGCCGGTCAAAAACAAGACCTTGATTGGCTTCGCCTGTCGCACCACGTCGTCAACACCTCGATCCTTCGTGCCGGCCCGCGGACGCCGTTTCTGTTCCAGCAAGGTTTCTTGCCTCGCGCCTGCTTGGCGACGAGCGGGTGACGAACCGCCTTGGATACGTTGCCGGACGATCGATGCGGGTGGTGGTGCCGCGGTCTCGTGACCGCGGTCGCGACTCGGAGGAGCCTGCATTCCCAAGATCCCGCCTAGTGACCGGCCGTTGTAGGGTAACGGCCGGTCACCAAATTCGGTACTCGGCGGAGCCTAGAAGTCGATGCCGTCCGAAGAACGACGGATGTTCAACTTCTCGTTGCCACGGCCCGTCCAGGCCAGAAAGATCCGGTCTCCGAGTGCCGTGATGATGGGAGACTCCCGGGTGGTGTCCTCGAGGATGATCTTGGCTCGCCAATCGATGCCGTCCGAGGAGCGCATGATGTTCAACTTGTTGTCCGATCTCCCCGTCCAGGCCAGGAAGAGGTTGCCCTTGAAGGAGCTGAGTCCGGGGCCGACGTTGCTCTGCTCCTCGAGAATGACCTTCCCGCTCCAATCGATACCGTCCGACGACCGCATCACGTTGATCTTCTCGTCGCCGCGCCCGGTCCAGGAGATGTACAACCTGCCGTTGTGCGAGGTGAGCGCCGGCCGGTCTCTGGTGCGCTCTTCCAACGTCACCTTGCCACCCCAATCGATTCCGTCCCGAGACTGGAGCATGTTGATCTTGTCGTCACGCCCGCGCCACACGAGATAGAGCCGATCATCGAGAGCGACGATGCCGGGTTCCAGATCGCTCCGTTCTTCCATCGTGATCTTGGCGCGCCAGTCGATGCCGTCATCGGACCGGATGATGTTGATCTTCTGATCCCGTCCGGTCCACGCCATGTACAGATACCCATTGAACGACGTGATCGAGGGCGGGTGTTCGCTCGTCTCTTCGAGCGTGATCTTGGCCCGCCAGTCGATGCCCGCATCCGACCGCATGATGTTGAGTTTGCCGCCCGTCCCTCCGGCGTTCTTGAAATCCCGTCCGACCCAGGCCATGTAGATGCGGGTGCCATGGTACGTCAGGGCGGGACCAAACTGACTCTGTTCCTCGAGGGTCGCCTTCCCCTGGGCGGCTAACGAATCTGGTGACAATGCCGCAAGCATCGCCAAACCGATGCCCAGGGTCATTGCAGAAACACGTTTGAACATGGTTCGTACCTCCTCCGGCAGGGAGTTAAACCGCTTTGTTGTCATAACAACATTCACGATCGGTCGTCGGCGTCGGGTTTCCCCGGCCGATGTCGAAGTTCGTACCATTGCAGCGCCGCGGGCAAGACGATCAACGACGTCAGCATCGTGATCATGAGCCCGATCACCGCGAGGCTTCCCATGGACTTGAGACCCCCGTGGCGCACGAAGATCAATCCCGCAAATCCGGCAGACGTGGTGATCGTCGTCATGATCACGGCAAACCCGGTCGTGCGGATCACGCGACGGAGCGATCCGACGCCCTCTTCGAAATAGCGATGCATGATGTGAACACCGTCGTCGACCCCGTAGCCGATGATCACTGGCAGAACGACCATATTGAACAAGTTGTACTTGATACCGAATGCGAGTTGGATGCCCCACAGAACCAGGAACCCCACGGCCAGCGGGCACAGGACCAGCAGTGTGGGCTTGACCGATCGGAAATTCAAGAACAGCAACAGAACGATCATTGCCGTTGTGAGTGAAATCGCGATCTTGGAGTCGCGTTGCATCAGCAACAACATGTCGGCGGCCACCACGGACCCGCTCGACGCGTAGTAGGTCTTGCCCGACGGTGTTTCGATCCCGTCCATTGTGGAAAGCGACTGGAGGTCGCGCGCGAACTCGATCGAGTTTTTGCCGTCACGGAGCAGTACGCTCGGATAGATCAGCACGAACTCGCCAATGCTGCCGTCTTTCCCGAAAAATTTGCGCTTGACGCTGAGCGGCGTCTGATCCAAGGTGAACGGCTCGTCCACCTCCAGCGCCCTCCGGAGTTTGACGATGCGCTCGCGGTCTTCCCCTTGCACCACGTCCAGTGCCTCTTCGTCGACGAGTCGGCGGATGTCCCGAATGATGCCGAGCTTTTCGTCCTGATCGTGCGGCAGCTTGTCGAAGATGCTCTCGACCTTTTCGATCGTGGGAAACTCCGTGTCCCGAGCCTTGAGCGAGTCGAGGACCTCCACCAATTCCAACAGGTCTTCATGACTGTCCGCGAGAATGACCGCCGGCGAGCCCAGGTCTTCGCCCTCCGCGTCGACTTTGAGATCGTGGATCTTGGCCTTGACGCCCTGGAGTTCCGGGAGGTTCGCGCGTAAGTCGCGGAAATCGTATTCGAAGCTCAACCGCGGCACAAAGACGGCTACCACCACGCCGACTGCTACGGCGCCGATGAGAACAGAGCGATAGTGCTTGAGGGGCCGGCGGTCGGCTTCGTCTCCCACTGGCAGCGTGACGCGTACCGCGTGAATCACCTTGAGCTTCTCGCCGAGCGTCACAAAGGCTGGCAACAACACGAGCATTGCCGTCATCGACAAGAGAATACCGGTGCCCGCGATGAAGCCAAAATCCGAGAACCCCTTGAAGTCCGCGACCATGAGCGTGAAGAACGCCGCGGCCGTCGTCATCGCGGCGGTGCAAATCCCGGCGCCTGTTTTCAAAATCGTCGTCTCGAGCGACTCCAAGACCCCGGCGCCGCTCAAACGTGTCTCCAGATACCGGGAGTACGTGTGAATGCCGAAGTCGATCCCCATCCCGAACAGGATCACGAACAAGAAGACGGTGATCGTGTTGAGGCCGCCGATCGCGAGCCGCGCCAGTCCAAATGTCCAGATGATGGAGAGAAGCAGTGGAATGGCGAGCATAACGGCCGCGATGAGTTGTCGAGCCGATCCGGTCACCAAGGCGGCCGCTTTGCCCAGAAGGCTCTTCCGGCGGTTCAGGTAGAGCGGCTGCCGGAAGAAAAAGGTGATCAAGAGGATCTGGAGCAGCATGCCGCCGCCGAGATTTCGCACGGCGTCGGTGGTGATCACCGTGTATTCTTCGACCCGGTTTCGCACCTCCCCGCCGAGTTCGACGAACATCGACGGGTGGAACGACGCGGGATTCTCGCGCGCGATGAGGTCTTCGACCGTGTTGTACAGACTCTGCGCGAACGACAGGTTGAGGGAACTTCCGAACGGAAAACAGCGAAGCATCAGCACGCTGCCGTCATCGGTGGCGAGGTACTCCTTGGGAACCTGGGCCTCGTAGCGCGCTTCGAGTTCCTCCAGTGTCACCCCGCCTTCGGCATCGCTCTCGTCATCGTCCGCAAAGAGGTCATCCACGAACAGCGGGTTGATCTTGTTCTTTTCCTCCTGAATCCGGTCCTCGAGCGACGTTTTGAGATCGAGCAGCGTGTTCTGGCTCAGGAAGAGCAGTTGGTTCCGCTCGAAGAACTCCACGTCCTGGCGGTACTCGATCGTGCTGAGGTACGGTTCGCCGGTCGCTGGGTTCTCGAGTGCCATCAAGAGTGGAAGGAGGTGCTCGCCGAACCGCAGCGACGATTCGAAATCGTCGCTTTGGATGAGAATCTCCAGCTTGTCGATGCCCGCGACTTTCGCCTTGATCTTGTTGAGCGATTCCACGCTCTTGTAGTTTTGCGGGATCAGGCTGGAGAGATCGGTGTTGACCCGTAGCTTGGGGCCGCCTTCGACCACCAGGCCTCCGATGAGCGAATACAGGGCGACCAGCGTCACCAGGATCGCCGCCACGATGACCAGCCAGTACCGGCGGTACACGAAGGCCACGACGGGCTCCATCCGCTGTTCGAAGAACCGGGCGATAAACGCAGGCGTGTGAGTGGTCATATGGGAGGGCTTCTGTTTTGGACGCGAGTTGACTCAGCGACCTCCTGTTGGAACGATGCATGTGCCGCTCACGAGGAACGGCGCGTCAGTTGTTTCCTTCCATGTACTGCTTGAGGAGCTTGAACGGCTCCTTGGGGAACCCCTCCGAGTATGACGACAACGCTTTGAAGTCGTCGTAGTCGGCGTCGGCGGCCGCGCCA
>JBFIZG010000357.1:0-4160 GCA_041604955.1 Gemmatimonadales bacterium
GAGCCCGAGAGCTGGACCCAGAGTGCCCGGCTGGGCGGCACGCCGGGCCGGCGCAACTTTCCCCTCCTCGTGCCTTTCGGCGGGCTCCCCGAGCGCGGGCCCCTGGTCGACATCGGCACCCCCTGGCGGTACCGCGAGGGGAGTCGATGAAGGTCTATTCGCAGGGGCAGGGGGTGCACGACGATCAACAGCAGATCGCCGCGATCCTGGGAGTGCCGCTCGAGAGCGTCGAGGTGGAACTGGTCAGCAACGGGGGGGCGTTTGGCGGCAAGGAAGACCTGGCGGTGCAAGGCCACACGGCGCTCGCCGCCATGATGCTGGGTCGGCCGGTGCGAACCGTGCTCAGCCGCGAGCAATCCATTCGATTCCATCCCAAGCGCCACCCCATCACGCTGGCCTACACGGTCGGTGCGGATGCGGACGGCACACTGACCGCCGTGAGGGTGAGGATCGTCGGTGACACCGGGGCGTACGCATCGGTTGGGATGAAGGTGCTGGAGCGGGCTGCAGGACACTCTTGCGGACCGTATCGCGTACCCAACGTCGACATCGAAGCGAAAACGGTCTACACCAACAATCCCCCGTGTGGCGCGATGCGGGGGTTCGGCGCGAACCAGGCGGCCTTTGCCATCGAAGGCATTCTGGATCTGCTGGCTGAACGGGTTGGCGTCGACGGGTACGACATCAGAGAGCGGAACATCCTCGAGCCGGGAGACCTCTTTGCGACCGGGCAGCGTATGACCGCGAGCCTTGGCATCCGGCAAACGCTCGAGGCCGTCAAAGACGTATACAAGAACGCCAAGTACGCGGGTATCGGCTGTGGCATCAAGAACACGGGTATCGGAAACGGCATGGAGGACACGGGCCGTGTGTCGCTGCGGGTGATCGAGGGCGGTCGCGTGGAGATCGTGACGGGGTATACCGAGATGGGGCAGGGGCTCTTTACGATTCTTCGCCAGGTCGTGAACGAAGAATCCGGCGTCGACCCCGAACGCATGACCGTTCGCGCGGCCAGTGAACCGGGGGTCGAGTGCGGCATGACGACGGCGTCGCGCGCGACCGCGCTCTGTTGTGCCGCCGGTCACACGGCGGCCCGCAAACTGGCGGGCGATCTCGAGCACCACGCGCTCGACGAGCTGGTCGGCCACGAATACAACGGCGAGTTCGTATGTGACATCACCACCAAGCCCGGCGAACGGGTCGACGACCCCAAGACCCACATGACGTTCAGCTATGCGACCCAGGTGGTGATTCTGGATCAGAACGGAAAACTCGATCGGGTCGTTGCCGCGCACGATGTTGGGAGGGCAATCAATCCGCTCCTCTGCGTCGGCCAGATCGAAGGGTCTGTCCACATGGGTCTTGGATACGCCCTGTCCGAAGACCTTCCCTGTACCGGTGGGCGGCCCGATTCCGTGCTGCTCAAGGACCTGGGGATCCTCAAGGCAAAACACACGCCTCGGATCGATGTGATTCTCGTCGAAGTACCCGATGAAATCGGCGGCTATGGGGCAAAGGGCGTCGGAGAGATCGGGCTGGTTCCGACGGCGGGAGCGGTCGCCGGGGCGCTCTACGCCTTCGACGGCAAGCGTCGGTTCAGCCTACCCATGAGCGACGCACCCGCCGCGAGACCATCGGTTCCGAAGTCCCGCCGCCCAGCCGCAAAACCGGCGTGACCGCAGCCGGCCGCCGGGCCGCATGACCGACCTCGGTCCCATCCCCTTCGCCGATCTCGTGAGCCGCATGCGGCACGAGTTCGACACGCGGCAGTCGATTTTCGACTTGCCAGTCCGCAAATGGTACGTCCCCGACGAACAACTGGATTTCAGCGCGGTCCACATCTCGCGCCGTGCATCCACGCCAGTGGGTCCGGCCGCGGGTCCACACACGCAGCTCGCGCAGAATCTGGTGCTGTCGTGGCTCGCGGGCAGCCGTATTCTCGAACTCAAGACCGTACAGATCGACGACCAGCTCGAGATTCCACGCCCCTGCATCCACGTCCCCAACATTGGCTACAACGTCGAGTGGTCGCAGGAACTTGCGGTGGAAGAGTCCATACTCGAGTACGCGAAGGCCACGTTCTTGATTGAGATACTGAAACATACCCGCGCGTTTGGCGTGTTTCCCGAACGCGCCGACCTCGACACGGTGTTCGACATCAGCGTGGGATATGATCTGCAGGGTATCCGTTCCGACAAGGTGACGGGATTCGTCGAGTCACTGAAAGCCCCGGCTACTGTGTTCGACGGGCTCCGTGAGCAGTTGGGTGGGGATCACGTCGAGTACCGTGACCTCCCCCTCCCACCTTCCATTTCCGGATGTGTCACGCTCTCCACGTTTCATGGATGTCCTGCCGGCGAGATCGAGTCGATCGCGAGGTATCTGATCGAAGACCTCGGATTGGACACCATCATCAAGCTGAACCCGACGCTGCTCGGCTACGAGCGGGTGAAGGAACTGCTCGTCGACGAGCTGGGGTATGCCGACCTCGAGCTGAAGCAGCAGGCGTTTGACGACGACCTGCAGTACGACGATGGCATCGAGATGTTTCGGCGGCTCCGCACGGTGGCAGAGGCTCGTGGGACGACGATCGGAGCGAAGTTCACCAACACGCTGGTGGTCGCCAACAATCCGACATTTTTTCCGACGCAGCGCGATCCGTACATGTATGTCTCAGGGGAGCCGCTCCACGTCATTTCGATGACGCTGATGCAGCAGTTCCGCGAAGACTTGGGCTTCGAGCTCCCCGTTTCGTTTTCGGCTGGCGTCAACGCGCGCAATTTCCCCGACGCCGTGGCGTGTGGCATGGTGCCGATCACGACGTGTACGGATTTGCTGCGTCCAGGGGGATACGGTCGACTACCCGCCTACCTGCGCGCCCTTGCGCGAAAGATGAACGCAATCGGCGTTACGAGCAGGGAAGCGTTTGTGCTGTCTGCTGAGGGGCGCGGAGCCGAGGCAGTCGAAGCGGCGCTCGGCGAATGGACGGGCGGGCGCCGCGCCTGGAGTCGAGACGGCGACCGGATCCGTCATACGGCGCGTGCGGAGCCCGATCGACTTCCGCAGCTCGTGCGTGAAAGCGCCGTACGTGCGGGGCTGGATGCCGAACGCGTAATGCTCAAGGCAACGCGAGTAGCCGGTCGCTTGAACGGGCGGGCGTTGGTGCCGCTGCTGGCCGGAAACCGTCGGTATCACCGCGCTGCGAACGCGAAGAATCCGCGACGCATCGAGAGTCGCCTCGGTCTCTACGACTGTATCAACTGCGATCTCTGTATCCCGGCTTGTCCCAATGACGCAATGTTTTCCTATGAGGTCGAGCCAGTGGAGGTTGAGACGACCAGGTTGGTGGTTGAAGCGAACTCCGGCTCTCGGAGGGAACCAGGCACGGGATTCCGCGTAGCCGAGCGCCATCAACTCGCCGTCGTCGAAGCGGCGTGCAATGAGTGCTCCAATTGCGAAGTGTATTGTCCGGAGGAAGGCGCTCCGTGGGCCGTCAAGGAGCGTGTGTTTCTGACACGCGAGCAATTCGCCCGCAATCCGACACTGGACGGGTTTTGCCGTCTCGGGACGACGTTGCTCGCCCGCGTCGACGGCGAAGAAATGCGGCTTGATGTCTCTCCAAAGGGGGATCGTGGGGTGATCTCCGGGGACGGATTCCGTGTCGAGATCGGTCTCGCCCCGCTCGAGGTGCTGGACGTGTCCGCGACGCGGCGCGTGGAGATCGACACGGCCACGTTTTGGCGTATCACGACGGCCTGGCAATCGATTTTCAGCGGTCCGGAGGTGAACATGGTTCGGCCCAGGCCTGCTCCGGCGTGAGCGGGACGTATCTGCTGCGGAACGGCGTGCTGGTGGATGGCCACGTCAGCGCCGCTCGCGAGATTCGCGTTCTCGAGGATGGTGCGGTGGCCTGGGAGGGCGATCGGATTGTCGCTGCCGGGAGCGTCTCGGAGCTGGCCCGCCGATTCGGCGATGCCGAGGTCGTGGACGCTCAGGGCGGCATGATTCTCCCCGGGTTGGTGAATCTCCATCACCATTTTTATTCGGCGCTCGCCCGAGGGCTGGACCCGGGTGTCCAGACGACCACGTTTCACGAGGTGCTCGACCGCCTCTGGTGGCGGCTCGACCGCGCGCTCGATCCCGACACCGTTAGCCTCTCC
>JBFIZG010000358.1:0-4133 GCA_041604955.1 Gemmatimonadales bacterium
CCCGTTGTTGTAATACGACACGATCTGCTCGACGAAGCCGTTTTGGCTGAAATCCTTGACGTGCATCGTCACAGGCTCGGTCGCGGTCGTCTGAAACCGCGTGTTGATCCCCGCGTTTCCGACGACAAAGTCGACGAAGCCGTCTCCCGTGAAATCGCCGGCGACAATCCGGTTCCACCACCCCACTGCGTGTTCCAGACCCGGCGCACTCATGCGCTCGAGCGTCGTCCCTGTGTTTCGGAAGATCGTAATCGGCATCCATTCGCCGACGACCACGAGGTCGCCGCGTCCGTCTCGGTCCACGTCGCTCCACACCGCGTCGGTGACCAATCCGACTCGCTCCAACTTGGGCGCCACCCGCTCGATGACATTGCGAAAACGTCCGCGGCCGTCGTTCTCCAGCAACACGCTCGTCGGATCCAGACCGTAACGCCAGGGGACCAGCCGCCCGCCAATGAAGAGATCGGTATCCCCGTCCCCGTCGTAGTCGTAGGGCGCCGCTCGGGAACCGCTCACGTTCATGGACGGGAGACGGCCGCTTGATTTGTGGAAGCCACCCCGGCCGTCGTTCAGATACAACCGGTCTTGGAGCGCCGGCGCCCTGTCGGAGTACTCGCTTCCTCCGCTCACGACGTAGAGATCGAGACGTCCGTTCCCCGTCGCGTCGAAAAAGGCGGCGCCCAGGTCTTCCGAGATCCGGTCGGGCTCGAAGGTCGAACGCCCGCTCGTCACGAACGTTCCGCCCGGCTGCTGGAGGAGCAGTCGACCCGCCTGGTCCTTCGCACCGCCAACGAATCCGTCTTCGAGTCCGTCGCCGTTCACGTCGGCCACCGCCATGAACGGTCCCTCGGTCGAGAGCAGCTTTGGCATGAGCGGTTCGCGGTGAAAATCGACGAACGCGTTTTCCCGGTGGCTAAAGTTCAGCCCAACCTCGGCAGTCACGTCGCGAAACAGGGTCACCGTCGGGTCGGGGCTGCGTACGGCGGCGCGAGACTCGGCCTGCCGAACCGTGACTCGCCGGTTCGCCGGCACGTCTCGGAGGACGCTCTCGCGTCCATCGGGCCACGCTACCGTCACCGTCTCGACGGTATCGAGTGCTCCGATCCCAAACGTCAGCACGTAGTCGACGCTCGATTGGTACCCGCGTGACGGCATGAGCTCCTGAAAAAACAGCCGGTCTCCGCTCGTTAGGGTGACCTTCGCACCGATGCCGAAGCGATTGAGGCCGTCCCCCTCCAACTCGATCTGGAGGAAGCGATCATCTGACATGGAGCGCGTCTCGTTTCTGTAGACGGAGGCCTCCCGATTGAGGTTGTTGACGACCAAATCGAGCGCGCCGTCGCCGTCTAGGTCTCCGTAGGCCGCTCCGTTGGAAAACCCTGTCGTCGAGAGCCCCCAAGACTCCCCAACGTCGGCAAACGTCAGATCCCCCTGGTTGCGGAACGCATAGTTGGGCAGGGGGGTCGAGGTCATCTCCTCGATGAGTCCCATGAAATTCACGCGTTTCCCGCGCACCGCTCGCATGATGGTCTCGCTGTCCGCCAAATACGAGATGTAATCCTGCGAGGTGACGTCGCGGGGAATACCGTTTGTGACATGGATATCCGCGCGGCCGTCGAGGTCGAAGTCCGCGATGAGCGCGCTCCAACTCCAGTCCGTACGCGCGACGCCGGCCAATTGACCCACGTCGCTGAACGTTCCGTTGCCGTTGTTGCGCTGGAGCATGTTACGCATCAGCTGGTGATGATACTGCTTCACCGCCGTCTGATAGCGATCCCAGTTCTCGAACGCCACCGTCATCTTGTATCGGTATTCGTCTTCCGGCAGCATGTCGGTCACATACACGTCGAGCCAGCCATCGTTGTTGATGTCCGCCACGTCGAGCCCCATCGAAGAATGGCTGATCGACGGCATCTGTTGGGTCAACACCTCTGCAAACGTGCCATCCCTTTTGTTGAGGTAGAGGTAGTCACGCTCGAAGAAATCGTTGGAGACATATACGTCCGGCCAACCATCGCGATTCAGGTCGCCCACGGCCACGCCAAGGCCAAACCCGATCTCGCTCCCAAAGATGCCGGCGTCTTCGCTCACGTCGACAAGGCGTCCACCGACGTTACGGTACAGCTTGTCTCCGCCTCCTTCGTGACGGACGTGTCGGATGTTCCGCGTGCCGAGGCTGCTGACAGGACGGGACGAGTTGTTCACGACATACAGGTCCAGGTACCCGTCCCGGTCGTAGTCGAAGAACGCGGCGTGGATGGCGAGCCCCTCGTCCGCGATGCCGAACTCGGCCGCCCGCTCGGTGAACGTGGGCACCCCATTCGCGTTGAGGCCCTCGTTGATGTACAGCTCGTTGGCGCGGCTGTCCGCGTCATCCCCCGCGTAGCACACGTAGATGTCGAGCAGTCCGTCGTCGTTCAGGTCGACGAACGTCACTCCGGTGGCCCACGAACCGGCGCCGGCAACTCCGGCTTCCTTGGTGACGTCGCGGAACCGGAACCCACCCTCGTTCACGTAGAGCCGGTTGTCATCGAGATTCGACGTGAGCATGACCTCGGGCAGGCCATCGCCGGTGAGGTCGCCCAGCGCGACGCCTCCGCCGTTGTAGTAGTTGCGGTACGTGAAGATGTTGAGATTGCGTGTGTCTTCGACGCGGTTCTCGAACCGGACACCGGTGTAGTCGCCCGGTAGCTCGGTGAAGCGGCGGCCGTCCGCTGGCGGCGCCTGAATCGTGGCGGGATCTTCACGCGAGCACCCCAACAGGAAGGCTGTTGCCAGGAGAATGAGAGGAGCGCGCGGGTGCGATCCCGGAATCATATCGTCGTTACCGGTTCAACTGGAGAGTGGCGCCGTCGAGGCGCCCAGGAACACCATAGCCCGCCACTCGCGCTGAGGGCGGGCTATGGTGTCGATCTTCGCGGCGCCCTGCTGGGATCAGTATCCCGGGTTCTGCACGAGCAGCGGGTTCGCGTCCAGCTGTGGCTGCGGGATCGGCATCAACACGAGGTGCGCCGCACCCGCCGACTTGAACGACCACGGAGCCGTGAACTTCCCGTGGCGGATCAGATCCTGGCGCCGCTTGGTTTCGCCGGTCAACTCGAACAGACGCTCGGCCAAGATCACGTCGCGATCGATCGCGGCAAGCGGCTCATCTGGATCGAAGACCCGCTCGCGAAGCATGTTCAGGAGACCTAGCGCTTCGCCACTGCCTGGGCTTTGCTCGTTTAGCGCCTCGGCCTTGATCAAATACATCTCGGCCAAACGGAAGTACGTGAAGTCGTTCCCGTTGTCCTGGGCAACGTGGTCGGGATCCGGAGGGAACTTGAGGATCCGTGTCCCTTCACCTTCCCCGGCCTGCGTCTCGTCCTGGATATCGACCGTGAAGACCAACGGGTTCCCCTGCCGGTCGTTGACCGGCTCACCGGTCTCCACGTTGACCTGCGGCCCCTCCAGGAAGATGTCCCGGCGCGCATCGTCCGCGTCAAAGGCATTGTACGTCTCTGCCAACGCCGCAAAGCCGTTCCACGGTGAGGGGTTGAACTGATTGTAGTGGAGCGCCCGCATCACGAGGTTCAGGCCCAGGTTGGACTGGTTCGCGAACTTCACCACCAGGATGTTCTCGGGAGACGTGTTGTTGGTAGCAGTGAAGTTAGAGCGCCAGTCGCTCGCCAGGCTGTAGACGCCCGAGTTCATGACGCGGTCCGCCGCAGCGATGGCAGCTGCGCACGCGCCCTGCACGTCGGCGCAGGAGTTGTAGCTCGACGCGCTGGGTGATGCCGTCGTGAACACACCGGCGTTCAAATACAGATTGGCAAGGAGCGCATCGGCGGCGCCTTGCGTCATCCGCCCGTGGTCGCCAGCCGGCCAACTGGTTGGAAGCGACCCGCGAGCAGCCTCCAGTTCGTCCACGATGAACTGGAACAGCGCCTGGCGTGACGCCTGCTCGCGCGGCTCTACCTCGGTGGTGGTCACGAGCGGCACGTTGCCGAACATGTCCAGCAGCATGTAGTAGTAGAACCCACGAAGCGTTCTGAGCTCGGCTTCGACCGCGGCCTGGTTCGCCACGGTCAGGCTCGCCAGCGCCTCTAACAACACGTTGGCGCGGGTCACGCCGGTGAACCCGTCTACCCACA
>JBFIZG010000359.1:0-4112 GCA_041604955.1 Gemmatimonadales bacterium
GGTCGGGTTCTGGTCCCTCCATCGCGCCCATCTCCATCTGGTGGAGATTCTGGAGCAGGTGGACGCGGAAGTGGAAGGCGGATTTACGGACGACGTCGAGGACGTCGTAGAGGCCGCGTCGTAGCAGTCGGGGCGGCACATGCGTCGCCCCAACCATGCGTCGCCCGGACTAAAACCGCCCTCGCAGTCGCGGAAAATGGAGCCCCAGCCGGCGTCTCACCGGGAGCGATACCTCGGCAATCCACCCGAAGAGCTTGAAAGGTGGCCTGAGCATCCGCGCGACGATCGGGTACCGGAGCTTTTGACCCACCATCCGCATCGTGGGATAGGCGCCCGCTTCCACGGTCATCGTCTGAAACGGCGTCAACTCGCGGCGCCAGCGGTCGAGGTCGGACGCGCGCGGCGGCCGACGCGTCTTCGTATGGAACTTCTGGGCACCTTCCGGAACGTTCGACTCGGCCTGCTCGTGAAACTCCAGCATCTCCGGCTCAAACGGCTCTCCGAGAAACTCACACGCCCGGCGGAGTGTCGTCTCGGTATCGCTCACGAGATCGCGGTAGTGAATCTCGAGATATAGCTCGGTGGGAAGCGCGCGTCCCTGTCTGCATCCTGCGCCGACGAACTCGTCCCAATAGGTCGCGATCGCCCACGTGACGTCTCCTCGCCATCCGGTCTGCCTGAGTGATACACAGACGTCGCGCGCGTCGCGGATCACGTGAATGAACTTCGCGTTGGGAAAGACCCCATGCAGCCGGCTTATCTCCCGTACGTACCCCGGTGTCTTGTCGCCCCATCTGGGTGTGGTTCCGCTCGACAGTCGAAAGATCGTGTCGATGAGCGTCGGCAGCGTCGGCTGCTCTAGGGCGGCGACTGCGGCTCGCAGGTCGGCGTCGGAAAGCTCCCATTCTTTCCACCGGCGGTGTGCCGTCACGACGTCGAGCGCACGTTTCAGCGCCGCGCGGTCGAGGGTCGTCTGCGGCGGGAGCATGTCCATGAGGTCGGAGAGGAACCACGTTTCCGGCGGTACGTGGAGCTGACTGTGCATGTTCAGCATCAGCCGGAACATCGTCGTGCCCGAGCGATCGCTCCCAATGACGAAAAACGGATCGCGTCGGGACATTCGTTCGAGCGATGGGGCTGCAGAAACCTGACGAGACGTCACGACGCCTCTCGTGTCACCGTGTCGTCATCTCGGTTCGACACCGTCTTCCACTCCGGAAATTCCCGTCCCAACAGTTGCTCCAGCGATCGAACTCGCGGCGCTAATTGCCGGCGCAAGTATGAAACCGTCTCGGCGTTTGCCGCTGCATCGGGCATCACATCCTCCTCTGCGAGGTGACTCCCCAACCGCCGCACGGACTTGGGAACCAAACCGGAGAGCAAACTCCAAAGGCGTGTGTATCGGAACCGGTTCAATAACCCCAACCCGCGCGCCTTTTTGAGATCCTCGGGCCGGACGTTCCACTGTTTGGCGAAGGCGCTGTCGGGAAGTGCTGGTTCGACCGCGAGCCAGTTCAACAGACGTTCGACTTCCCGGGCTGGCGCCGCGATCAGGGACTCGAACGTCAGCGTCCACACCCGTTCCGCACCGAACAGGTCGAGATATGGCTGGAGTTGTAACACATAGTCGCTATACGACTGATAGACTGGATCCTCGCGAACGGCGGTGAGGGGATCGCGTCGTTCGGCTTCCGCTTCCAGCGATCGGACGTTGTGCCAGTAGTGGCTCACCGCGCGTTCCACCGGATCCCGCATCACATAGACGAACCGCGCGTCCGAACTGAAGCGTTGGATCCGCTCGGGGACGCCCCGGTACGTCGGGAGCTTCGTGTAATGGGTGCTCGACTCCCCGACGACGGCCGCGTCACCCGCGTCGGCAAACAGGCTGAGATACCAATCCTTGCCACGGGACCACGTCAGCTCCTCCACGAAGTAGCCCGGTTCTTTCGGTTCGGACATGAAGATGCGGGGATGCGAAGACAGGTATTGATGAAGCGACGTCGTGCCCGACTTCATGGCGCCGATGATGAACAGATTTGGGATTGCGGGGCGGCTCACCGTTCGCAGTTGCTCGTCCGGAGTCGTCGTATCGCGGTCCGCCGGACGATGGTCAGCCTCACACGCGTACGGGATCTCGCGACAGCACTTCGCTGACACGCTCCATCAACTCGTCGGGTGTGTATGGCTTTTGTAGGAATCCGGAAGGCCCGTCGTCGGTAAACCGCTCGGCGACGTCCTCCGCGCTGAAACCACTCGCGACGATCACCTTGACGTCAGGCCGGAGTACCCTGAGCGCGCGAAGCGTCGCTTCGCCTCCCAGACCGGGCATCGTCAGGTCGAGTACCACGACGTCGATCTCGTCACGGTGCTCCCGGAACACTTTCGTCGCAATTCGGCCATCGACGGCCGTGAGCACCGAGAGCCCGTGTCTTTCCAATATCCGACTCGTGAGACTGAGGACGGGCGGTTCGTCGTCTACCACGAGCACGGTGCCACGTCCGTTCCACTCTCCCTCGGTCACCAGCTGTTCGTGCACTCGATCGGGCGCCGCCGGAAACAGTATGCTAATCGTCGTTCCTCTGCCTGGTTCCGAATCGACCAGAATGCTGCCGCTGTGCGCGCGCGCAATGCCGAGAACCGCGGCGAGTCCGAGCCCGCGCCCCGCGAATTTGGTCGAAAAGAACGGGTCGAAGATCTTTTGCTGGGTTTCGGCATCCATCCCACCGCCGGTGTCCTCGACCTGGAGCATCACCATCTTCCCACCCCGCGGCACCCCACCCACGTAATTCTTCTCTGGACGAAACCGCTCCGTGCCGACCCGCACGGTAATCGTGCCTGCCTCCTCGCCAATCGACTCGTATGCGTTGGTGACGAGATTCCTGAGCAACTGTTGAATCTGGACCGGATCTGCCTCGATGAGTGACAAGTTCTCGGTCAATGCAAACTCGAGTCGCACGTTCTCGGGGACGGACGCATCGAGCAAGTCTGCCATGTCATCGACGACCCGTGTCATCGCAACCGGCTCGGTGACGAGATTTCCTTTCCCGGCAAACGCGAGCATCTGTTTGGTGAGTTCCGCAGCCCGGCGCGCCGCGGTCGAAATCTGTCTCAGATCGTCAGCGGTGGGAGAACCTGCCGGCAGTTCCATCAGCGCCAGCTCGGCGTGGCCCAACATGGCCATGAGCAGGTTGTTGAAGTCGTGCGCGATGCCGCCCGCCAACACACCCAGGCTCTCGAGCTTCTCCAGATGTTGGGCACGGGTGAACTGGACTATCTGCTCTCGTTCGGTTTCCTCACGTTCGGTCACGTCATGTCCCGTGGCGATCAACCCCTCCGGCCTGCCGTCCGCATCGTAAAGCGGGGTGACCTTCCAAGAAACCGAGCGGGTGCTGCCGTCGGGCCTCTTCACCCGGCTCGCGAACTCGCATGTCTCCCGGCCGGCCAACACGGCGTCCTTTTCCCGAATCACCGCCTCTCGATCGGCGTCGGAGAGAAACCTCTCGAAGTAGTTTTGTCCGATCGCCTCGTTCCGCGGTGTCTGGTAGAGCTCTTCCGCTTCCCGGTTCCACTCCAGAATCGTGAAATCCGGCGAAAGCCAAATGATGACACTGCCTGCGGTCTGCACGAGCGAGCGGAATCGCCGCTCGCTGGCCAGCAAGGCTCCCTCGTATTGTTTGCGCTTGGTGATATTGCTCGCGAACGCGCAACAAACCCCTCGTCCCTCCACTTCCAAGTAATTGGCGGACACCTCGATGGGAAGAAGCGACCCGTCCTTCCGGAGTGCGTCGGTCTCGAACACCAATGGACCGGCCTCCTTGAGTTGCTCCCAAAACTCCTTCCAGACACCCACCGGAAACGCCGGATCGAGATCGTGAATCGTCATCGAGATGACTTCTTCTCGTGTGTATCCCACGATCCCGCGCACAGCCTCGTTCACGTACGCGATGCGGCCGTCTTCGTCGATCCACAAAATGCCGACAGCCGCTCGATCGACGGAGAATTGCGTCAACTCGAGCGCCTGTTCCCGACGCTTCCGCTCCGTGATGTCCTCGGCTATTCCCGTGAACACCTGCCGGGTACTCGCACGCTCGGCGATGGGGAACCCGCGATCA
>JBFIZG010000360.1:0-4094 GCA_041604955.1 Gemmatimonadales bacterium
GAGGCTCCCGCTCCAGGCGCCGCCTGTGATGCGGCCGAGTCGTTGCATGATCGATGGAGGTGTCGCCTCGCGCCGCCGCCGCACGGTGGGGTCGCCACTCAGCGACCACTGAATCGCCCGGATTTCGTGCTGGAGCGTCCGCAATTCGTCGTGCAGGTCGCCGTTCGATCCGGGCGTCCGCTCGAGTGCCTGTTCGAGTAGGTCGATGCGGCTCATCGCTTCCCCGAGAGCCGCGTTCGCTCCCAGGACGGCTCGTTGCAGCTTCGCCGTCTTCTGCTGAAACGCGAGCACCTGCGGTGGCCGTGGCGCATGTTGGTCGAGGGGGTAGATCTCGAAACGTTGTGGTGTGCCAACCGCCGTCTCGACTCCGTCCACTCGCTTTGCAAGCGATACGGTGTACGGTCCCGGAATCACGTAGGGACCGTTGTCGCCACCGCCCCCAAAACCTCCGCCGCCACCGCCCGCGCCGGAAGTCGTGATGGGTGTCGAACCGGGGAACCGCATGTTCCACGTGACTCTTGTGACCCCGGCGGACGTGCGACCGGTCAAGCGCCGCACGACCCTGCCCTCCTGGTCGGTTACGGTAAGAACCATCTCCGGTGTCTCTTCCAGATCCTCCACCCGGAGCGAATCCCATGACGGGTAGTACACGTCTTCGCCTCGTCTGACTGCGGCTCGTTCTGCCCGCTGCCGCTCCTGCTGACGGGTGCGAATGGCATCCTTTAGGTAATAATGAAAGGTGACACCGGTGCTGGGGTTGCTCGCCGTGTAGAACCGTTCACCCTGCCAGCCCGGATCGGGGTTCGAGGCGACGAACATCGGCGCGCGGTTGACCGGAAGGAGCCCGCCGTCACTCGCCAGCAGCTCTGGTGTAAACGCGCGTAACGCTTCGACGTCGTCCAAGATGTAAAAGCCGCGGCCGAAAGTTGCGATCACGAGATCGTCGTGCTGCGTTTGCATCGTCATGTCGCGAACCTGGATAGTCGGGAGGCCTCCGCGAATCCGCTTCCAGCCGTCGCCACCGTCGTTCGAGAAGTAGACCCCGAACTCCGTACCGGCAAACAAGAGGTTGGGGTCCTTGTGGTCTTCGACGACGGTGTAGACCGTGCCGCGCTCCGGCAGATCGCTCTGAATGAGTGTCCACGATCGTCCGAGGTCGGTGCTCTTCGCCACGTACGGCTTGTAGTCACCGGCTTTGTGGTTGTCGAATGCCACGTAGACCGTGTTCGCGTCGTGCGCCGATGGGAAAATCCGGGTGACGAAGGTCGTGTCGGGGACGCCTCGCACGGAGGGAATCGCGCGCCAGGTCCCCCCACCGTCTTCGCTGAGCTGAATCATCCCATCATCGGTGCCGGCCCACAGGAGTCCCTCTCGGAGCGGCGATTCGGCGAGGCTCACGATGGCGCCCCAGATCGACGTCGAGGCGTTCTTCGCGACCGCGTCCACTCCCCAGACCCGACCCATCATCTTGAGACGATTGCGATCGATCTGCCGCGTGAGGTTTGGACTCACGGCGCGCCAGCTCCCGCCGCGATCATCACTGCGGAACACACGGTTGGCGGCGAAGTAGAGTCGTGACGAGGCGTGCGGGCTGATGATCAACGGTGCGTCCCAGTGCCACACGAGTGGCTCGTCGCCCGGCGCGGGTTCCGGTCTGATGGAGACCCGTTCGCCCGTCGCGAGGTTGAACCGGGTGAGACCGGCGTGCTGTGATTCGGCGTAGATGATGTTGGGATCGGTCGGATCGATGCGCGAGAAGAAACCGTCACCACCCTGCGTCAGGAACCAATCGGCGTTACGCGCGCCGACCCGCGTACGGGTTCGAGAGGGGCCACCGACCGAGCTGTTGTCCTGCGTTCCTCCGAACACCCGATAAAACGGCTGGAGACTGTCCACCTCCACACGGTAGAACTGCCCGAGCGGCAGATTCTGGAACCAGTTGTAGGTCTGTCCCCGGTCGTAGCTCTCGTACAACCCTCCGTCGCAACCGACGATCAGGTGGTCCGTGTCGTTTGGATCGATCCACAGGGCGTGACTGTCGACGTGCTTGTTTCTCTCGCCCAAACGCTCGAACGTCTTTCCACCGTCGTCACTGATCCAATTTCTGGTATCCATCACGTAGACCCGGTCCACGTTCTTCGGATCTGCGAAGATTTCCTGGTAGTACAGACCGATCGTGGTCCGGTCGCTCATGCGTTCCCAACTGATCCCGTTGTTTTGCGAACGGTAGAATCCGCCGTTGCTCGCCGCCTCGACGATGGCGTAGATGACGTCCGCATTCACCGGGGACATGGCAAGCCCAATCCGGCCCAGGTCGCCGCTCGGCAGCCCGCGCTGCGACCGCGTCCACGTGGCGCCGCCGTCGGTCGATCGATGGAGACCAGATTCCGGCCCACCTGCGATGTAACCGAATTGACGCCGCGCGCGCTGCCATTTCGCAGCAACGAGCACGTCCGGGTTTCGCGGGTCCATGACGACGTCGGTAACGCCGGCCCACTCGCCACCGTCCAAGACGTTCGTCCAGGTCTTGCCGCCGTCTGTCGTCTTGAAGAGACCGCGTTCTCCGCCGCCGTTGAACACGGGGCCCTGCGATGCGACGTACACCACGTCGGAGTCCCGCGGGTCGATCAAGATCTTTCCGATGTGTTCCGACGTCTTGAGACCCATGTTCTGCCAGGTGCGTCCCCCGTCCACGGACTTATACACGCCGTCGCCGTAGGAAACCGAGCGTTGCGCGTTGTTCTCACCGGTGCCCACCCATACGGTGTTGGGATTGTTTGGGTCGAGTACCACCACCCCGATCGAATAGGAATCCTGGCTGTCGAAGATCGGCGAGAACGACGTCCCGGCGTTGGTCGTCTTCCAGAGCCCGCCGGACGCCGTCGCCACGTACCAGGTGGACGTCTTCGTGGGGTGCACCGCGATGTCACTGATGCGGCCCGAGATGAGCGCCGGCCCGATGGATCGGAACCGGAGGGCGCCTACCGCAGTGGCGAGGGGGTCGCGGCTGCTTGAATCGGCGTCGTCACCGCCACCGCGATCCCGCTGCGCGTGCAGGGTGATCCCAGGGAAACTCGTGAACGCGATCGTCAATGCGGCAAGAATCGTGAGTGTTCGTCGGGATGACATGATGTTCCTGTTTTTTGCTGTATGTGGAGGCGGTACTCGGCCGCTGCCGAGTCCAGAACGTACGGAAACTATCCCCCGGACGGGTGGTGAGGGAGAGAGGGGGACGTGGTGGGTATGGCAACAGCCGGGCGTGGGGTTACCCGCCTTGGGATATGGCCCGGCTACCGACGCCGTTGAGCGACCGCGCGGTGGTTCTCCCGTTTACCGGCCGGCTGCGAAGCAATAATACAAACCGTTCCCGCCGGTCCCTTGCAAATTGGCCTGGCTGCACCCTCGGGATCCGTGTGCGGAATTCCACGAGGTCGGGTTCTCACCTCCGCCCGTCCGGTCGTGATGACCCACGCGTGCGCTTCCCTCACCGCTTCCGGTCCAGTTGTCGCAGTTCGTGTAGCCCTCGCCGGTGTACGCGGTGCCATCGAGGTTCGAGCCCGTCAAGATGTCGTGCATGTTGGGACTGTCTCCTCGACCGTTTACCATGTCGCCCTTTTCCGTGACGATCGTCTGTTTTGTGAGGTTGGCGTTGTCACTGTGCAGGTCGTCGACGTCCTTGGCGATCATCACGCCGTTCACATTGTACCATGGCCCCGCGCCGATCCGATCGCGCGCATGCACGGCGGCCCGACCGTCGGCGGAAATGGTGCTCAGGTACGCCCGCCACTGCTGGTTGGCGGCAATATCCGCGGACGCGGCTAGTTCTTGACACCAACGGTCGGCGCCCTCGAGCCCCCCGAGGTTGGCTCCATCCCCCGGTCCGACACTCGTGATGAAGAAGCTGATGGGTTGTTCCTGCGCGAACGCCGGCGCTGATACGCCGAGCAGCAACACGCCCGTGAGAACAGACACGACCTTGACCATGGTTCACCCCCTTCGAAAAGCAACGTCGAGTGTGTCGGTAAACTTGCGTTCGAGGAGAGCCAATCGCTAGGGTCGGGCGGGAAGCCAGATTGCAGATTGCAGATTGCAGA
>JBFIZG010000361.1:0-4089 GCA_041604955.1 Gemmatimonadales bacterium
CCGGTTCGTTCGATGGGCGGTTCGAGGTATTTGACGACACCCAGGTGGTGAACGACAACGGCGACATTTCCATCGACCTCGACCGCGACGGTACCACCGACTTCGGGCTTGGGAACCCCGACTTCACGTTTCTCTCGTTCCGCTCGAATGCCGTGCTCCGGTGGGAGTACATGCCTGGATCTACATTGTTCTTCGTCTGGCAGCACGGACGGACCGGATTCAACGACAACCGCGACTTCCGCCTGGGCGGCAGCGTGAACGACCTGTTCTCGGCCGAAGCGACGAATACGTTTGTGGTGAAGGTCAATTACTGGTTGAGTCCATAGAGACGGGAATCAGGAGCCGATTATTCAGCAAATCGCCAATGCGGGCACTTTGTACTGTGCACGGTGCACAGTGCATCCAGCATCGCACCGTCAGTCCGCCGCCGCGCCTCACTCCCGGCCCCGGCTCCCGCTAGAGCTTCGCCCCGCAGTACTTACAGTGCACCGCATCCCACTCGTGGCCTTCCTTGGTGCACGTGCGGCAGACCTGTGTGCTGACTTCCGCCCGGCTCTGACGCCCCAGTTCCACGGTGACGATGCCGGTCGGTACCGCGATGATCGCATACCCCAACAACATGGCAATCGCCGCCACGATCTGCCCGATGTTGGTCTGTGGCGCGATGTCGCCGTATCCCACCGTCGTCACCGTGACGATCGCCCAGTAGATACTGCGGGGAATGCTGGTGAAACCACGCTCGGCGCCCTCGATGAGGTAGATGAGCGACCCCATGATGATCACCAACGTGATAACGGTCGCGATGAACACGGTAAACTTGTATCGCGAGGCCTTCATGACACGCATGAGGACTGCTGCCTCCTTGACGTGATGCGCCAACTTGAGCACACGGAACGCCCTGAGCAAACGGAGACCTCGCACGACCAACAGCGCTTGTCCCCCGGGTAAGAAAAGACTCATGTACGTCGGGAGGATGGCGACAACATCGACGATCCCAAAGAAACTCACCGCGTAGCGCCACGCCCTCTTCACCGAAATGAGACGCAGGACGTACTCGATGGTGAAGAGGATGGTGAACACCCATTCCGCCACTCGGAGAATCGGTCCATAAGAGGCGCGAATGGTTGCCACGGTCTCGAGCATCACAGCAAAGACACTCAAGACGATCAAGAAGATCAGGACGATATCGAACGTTTTCCCGGCCGGCGTATCGGCCTCGAAGATGATGTCGTGCAGCTGGTGACGCCAACCTGGGGCCGATTCTTCGGCTTTGGTCGCACTCATGAGGCTACTCCATGGATGATGGTCGCACCGGGGAATTCCGGCGGGAATCTCGGCTCGGGAAGCGAACCGGGCAAGAGATGCAGCAAACTCGTCTCGAGTGGTCCCGAGTCGTCTCCAGTCGTCCGCTGACACGATGAACCCCGAAGGGCAGACGGAAACTTCTCTAGCCCCGGCCCGTATGGCACCACATAATCCCCCATGGACGCCATCACCACTTTCATCGAGCAGTCGGGAAACTGGACCTACGTCCTCGCCCCGCTGTTCATGATCACGGTCGCGATTCTCCCGATTCCGGCGGAGATCCCAGCCATGGTGAACGGGATGGTGTTCGGCGCGGCGGGCGGCACGGTCATCACGTGGAGCGGCGCCGTCGTAGGCGCCATGATCAGCTTTGAACTCTCGCGGCGCCTGGGCCGGCCACTCGCTGAGCGCGTCCTGTCGGCCGGAGTGCTCGCCAAAACCGACCGGACCGCGCTGTCCGCCGGGTGGCCGGGCCTGATACTCCTGCGACTCATGCCGGTGGTCGCGTTCACCGCCATCAACTGGGCGGCAGGACTCACCCCTCTCAAGCGTTGGACGTTTTTGTGGACGACAGCGCTCGGCATCTTGCCCGGCGCGATGCTGTTCACGGTAAGTGGCGTGGGTTTGGGGGCATTCTATCGACGACATCCGGAGATCACACCGGTGCTGCTCGTTCTGCTCGCGGTGGTCATTGCGTGGACCGTTTATCGCTTCAGGAAAGAGAGGAGCTAAGAATCAGAGGTTCGCCCATCGGTGTGAACGAGGTCGCATGTCGAACGACCAGGGAGTGTCCGAACCGCTGCAACACCTCGCCGAAGCCCGTTCCAGACCCACAGGAGGAGTAGTGCAACAGCAAGATTCCGAGATACTGCTCGGTCACCAACTTCGCCCACGTCGGCTGGGATTGGGGCGCGGATTTCGGAAGGTCGCTCCTGCCAACCAACGGTCCCGGACCAGGCGTCTGTGGCGTACATTTGGGTGGTCGAAGCGGTCCGCATTGATAGGCGCGGACGTTCTCGTCCGTCAGCTGCGGTTCCGGAACCTCGAACTCGGGGGAAAGCACATGCGTCGATTGGTCATGCTGGGATTGTGCGTAGGATTAGCTGCTTCGGCACAGGCCCAAACCGGTGAAGCCGACGATCCACCGGTCCGCGTACTCTTGGTGACCGCCCATCCCGATGATGATGCCGCCTTTGTGGGGGCGGTGTACCAGATCACCCATCAAGTTGGAGGCGCCGTCGATCTCGCGCTGGTCACCGACGGCAGTGGCGGGTTCCGCTACGCGACGTTGTCGGAGCCGATCTACGGATTGGATCTCACTAAGGAAGAAGTGGCCCGGCAGTACCTCCCTGCTATCAGGAAACGTGAGTTGATGGCTGGAGGAGCGATCATGGGTATCCGTAACTACTTCTTTCTGGATCAATACGATCACGAGTTCACCTTGAACGCCGACACCGTGCTCGCGGCAGTGTGGGATTCGACGTACGTGCGTCGCCGGCTTGCGGAACTGATGGTGCGCGGCCAATACGACGTCGTGATCGGGCTGCTCCCGTTTCCTCAGATGCACGGGCATCACAAGGCTGCCACGATTTCCGCGCTTCGGGCGGCGCAATCACTTCCTCCTGAGGACCGGCCGGCCGTGCTCGGGGGTTTTCCATGCTCCTGGGACGGTCAGCCGATCACGTTCGAAGGGCTCCCGGCCTACCCGCTCACGCAGGTGAGCAGCGGCGAGCCGCTGGTCCGATTCGACCGCACACAAGGGCTAGGTGAGGGCGGACGGCTGAATTTTCAGATCATCGCCAACTGGGTCATCGCAGAGCACAAGTCCCAAGGCACGATGCAGTTATTGATGAACCGCGGCGACCATGAGTGTTACTGGTACTTCGACGCCAATGACCCCGATCGGAAGGAGCAGGTCAAGAGACTGTTCGACGACCTAAGAGTAACGCCCTAATCGTCAGGGGGGACACAGTTCACGGTTCACGGTTCAAAGTGCACGGAGCATTGTGCGCGGTGCACTGTGTACTGTGTACTGTTTCCTGTGTACTGTCTATTGTTCTCCGGTCGCAACCTCATCCATGCCGCGGCTTCCACTGACCAAGGCATTGAACACGAGCTTGAACGTGCCGTGTGTCTGTTTCCGATGCTGCGCCCGGAACCCGATCAGCACGACTTTACCCTGTCCTCGTCGCACCGACACCATTGCCGCCTTCTCGGCAATGACGTCTTCGCCCAGCAGCCAGCCACTTTGCATGATGTCACGCTCGACGAACGTCGCAATACGCTCCACGCGTTCGTTCTGCGGGGTCGCGATGACCTCGTACACTTGATTACGGGCGAGGAACGTCGCGAGTCCCCGCGAAGGCATGCCCCACGCCAACGGGTTTGTGTTGTCGATATCGATCCAGAGCGTCGACCCGGGTGACCAAAATTCGTTGGAAGTTAGGCCATCGACGACGTTGCGGACCGGCAAGCCAAACTTCTCGATCGCCAATTCCCCGGCTTCCGCGAACGTAAGGAGTGTTCCTCCTGCGTTGACGAACGCCTCGAGCGCGTCCACGCCCGCTTGACCAAAGCCGCTCCGGTACTCCGGCGGGTAGGCGTCCGGCCCGGTCCCGGGGATAGGACGTTGCCCGCCTTCACCCCGTTCCCGTTCTCCGGTCATACGCGCAACATTGTCTGCCGGCAGGATAATGACGTCGTACCTGCGAGCGAGGTTGCCGGCCGTGATGTCCGCGTCCATCAACGTCGCGTAGGGGAAGCCAAAGTCCTCGAGCAGCAGCC
>JBFIZG010000362.1:0-4085 GCA_041604955.1 Gemmatimonadales bacterium
ACCCGGGTCCTCGGGGATCGACGGTATCCCGTCGGGACCGGATCCACGGACGACGACGTGGGTGGGTCCTGAGCCACGAGATCCGTGGGCATGGCGAGTGCGAGCGCACAACCGACGAGCGCTGCCGTGGCAAACTTCATCATGAACCTCCCGCTCGAAGCTGTATCTGGGCGCGAGAGTCCAGCATAATCCGATCTATCGCGCCAATCGCCCCGCGGCCGTTCGCGCCATTACCGGGCGCCAGACGAACTCGAACGGCCGCAGTAAATCGTTCGCTGAGTAGGGGACGGATGTCGGGACCAATCAACTCGATCTCCACCGCGGCACTGGTTGCCTCGATGGCGCGACCATTGGCATCGACCGCCGGCGCAAGCACGGTGATGTCGCTCAAGAGCACCCGGCCGGGCTCCGAGAACACGTCCCGTTCACTGGGTAGCTCGCCCTCGACAAAGGCGATATCCAACTGCAGTCCAAACGGAGTCTGATTCACCACATCCGTAATCACGGCCGCCCTCTCCACACGTTCGGTCAGGTTGTCGGCATCGTCGGCATTGAGACTCAGAAAACCGTCTTGCACCGTGTTCCGAGTAAACGTCACTCCCTCGCTGGGAAGTGTGAGATCGAGTATCGCCACCGCGTCTACGATGAACGCCACGAGGTCCGCGCGCGACGCAGATCCCGCATTGCCGTCGCCGACGAGCACGGTCCCGCTCGTCACGAGCGCAACCCTAACGTCGTCGAGCAGCAGGTTCACCAATCGGTTTACCAACTCGGCGGCCGGTAATACCAGGCTCCCGGTCGAGGAACGGGCCACGGTGAACGCGGTCGAGCCCGAATCCGCTACCGGGACGAGAATCGGCGCACCCAGCGAATCGGCCTCGTAGACGATTTCGCCGGATTCGTCGCGCGGCACGCTGCCAAACGGATCCAGTTGCACCAGACCGATCGTGAGATCCGACGAGTTGGCTGGAAGATCGACTTCGTTGTCAATGAAGATTTGGAGCCGCGCGTCGTTCAGGCGGGAATCGCGAACCGCGTCTCCGAACTCGTGAAAGTCGAGGCTGCTGGATGGTACCTCCGCCATCTCCTGCACCGCGACCGCGAGTTCGGGAACGTCGTCGGGATCGGGGGTTCCCACCAGGCGGCTGAGCGTCAGGTCAGCCTGTCCGGACTGAATGACCGCGGAATCCGCATGGGCCGGGTTCATGGCAGGTCCGAGCGTGGCCTCCCCGCTCACATCGACCCGTACGGCGCCTGGAACAATCGTCACGCCAGACAAGTTGAAGATGATTTCACTCTCTTCGTACGACCCGTCGCCGGGCGCCGCGGCAATCACCCCGGATTGTCGGAGGGGCGCCCCCCCCGGTCCGGTGAATCCGTTTAGCGTCACCTCGTACGACACGTCCGCGGTGATGCGGCTTTCCGTGGTCAGCACGAGCGCACCGGTATGGATGACGGTCGTGTCGATCCCCGGGAACCTGAGTCCGAGCTCGGCGGCGTCGTAGCTCACATCGAACGAGATGTCACTGCCCGGCGGGCCGGTGAAGACAACCGGATCGAAGCTCACGACCATGGAGTCGGTGTTCACATCCGAGAACCGCAGCGTCTCTCCAACAGCGACCGTCAGGGACTCCGGGTTGCTTCGCACCGCGAGCAACCCTTCCGGGGTCGTATCGAGCACGATGCCTTCGGCGTCGAAGAGGGTTTGTACGCGAAGCGTCGTGTCGGCAATCGGTACCGTGTACTCGAGCAGGCGTGCGCCACCGCGGCCCAATTGCTCGCGAGCATCTGAGACCGTCGTTGGTTCACATGCAGCACCGAATACCACACCGAAGACAATCGAGGAGCGAAACATTTGACGTGTGAAGTGCTGCATCTGCCACCCTTTCGAAACAGTCCGGCACTATTCCCGAAAGCACACACTTTCACAATGTCCTGGATCACATTCAATGCGACGATCAGTTGGGGTTGTGGAACGAAAGAAACGGTTGTCGGTCGAAAGTGCGGCGGCGGCGCGGCGGTTGATGCGTGGTGATACGGTGGGAAGCGCGTGAGACTGGGCGCCGCGCGAGACTTCCGAAGTCATCCCGCGCGGCAGCAGCCCACTCAGGTCATTCGGCGCCCATGTAGGGATAGCGGTAATCGGTGTCCGGAACAAAGGTCTCCTTGATGGATCGCGCCGAAACCCAGCGCAACAGATTCATCATCGAGCCTGCTTTGTCGTTCGTGCCGCTCGCGCGGGATCCGCCAAACGGCTGTTGTCCCACCACCGCCCCTGTTGGCTTGTCGTTCACATAGAAGTTCCCGGCCGCGAATCGAAGGGCCCTGGTCGCTTCCATCACCGCCCCTCGGTCCCTCGAAAAGACGGCGCCCGTGAGCGCGTACGGCGACGTTTGGTCCACCACCTGGAGCGTCTCGCTCCACTTGTTGTCGGAGTAGACATGCACCGTCACGACGGGGCCGAAGATCTCTTCGCACATGGTGGTGTAATCGGCGCGGTGCGCTTCGATCACCGTCGGGGAGATGAAGTACCCTTCGCTCGAATCGGTCTTGCCGCCGGCCAGAATGTCGGCGTCTTTCGATGAACGCGCTTCGTCGATGTATCCAGAGATCTTATCGAACGCCGCACGGTCGATCACGGCCCCCATGAAGTTCCGGAAATCGGCGATGTCACCCATCGCGATTCCCTCGACCTCGGAGAGGAGTCGGTCCTTGATCGATCCCCACAGCGTCTTAGGCACGTACACGCGGGACGCGGCGCTGCACTTTTGGCCTTGATACTCGAACGCGCCGCGGACGATCGCCGTGCTCAATGCTTCTGGGTCGGCGCTTGGGTGGGCGACGATGAAATCCTTCCCTCCCGTTTCGCCGACGATGCGCGGGTACGACCGGTAGCGGTTGACATTCTGCCCAATCGTCTTCCAGAAATCCTGGAACACTGCCGTCGACCCGGTAAAGTGTATTCCCGCAAAGCCAGGACTGTTCAGCGCGATCTCTGTGATCTCCGCCGAGTTGCCGGTGACGAAGTTGATGACACCCGGCGGTAGACCTGCGGCCTCGAACAGACGCGCCAGATAGTAACCGGTGTAGACAGTCGTGCGGGCGGGTTTCCACAAGACGGTGTTGCCCATGAGTGCGGGCGCCGCCGGAAGGTTCCCAGCGATGGAAGTGAAGTTGAATGGCGTGATCGCGTAGACGAACCCCTCGAGTGGTCGGTACTCGGAGCGGTTCCACATGCCGGGAGCCGACAACGGCTGATCCCGGTAAATCCGCTCGGCGAAATGCACGTTGAACCGAAAGAAATCGACCAGTTCGGCGGCCGCGTCGATCTCGGCCTGGTACGCGGTCTTGCTCTGGCACAACATCGTTGCCGCGTTGATCGTGTCGCGCCACGTGGTCGCCAGCAACTCGGCGGCCCGCAGAAACACCCCCGCGCGCTCTTCCCAAGACCAGGATGACCACTCCCGATGCGCGTCGCCGGCGGCCGCGATCGCCCGCTCGATCTCCGTCGAGCCGGCGCGGTGGTATTTGCCCAACACGTGCGCGTGCCGGTGGGGCATGACGTTGGTCCCGAGGTCCCCGGTCTCGACATCCTCGCCACCGACGATGAGCGGTACGTCGATCTCGGTCGACGCCATCTCGACGAGCTTCGCCTTGAGGGAGGCACGCTCCGGCGAACCGGGGGCGTATTCGCGGACCGGCTCGTTCACCGGTGGAGGAGTTTGGAAATGACCACTCATGCTGATTTCACTCCCTGAATCGGAAGAATCGGTGTCGGTCGTTGTCGGATGGTGTGACGGTTGTACAGAATGTAATCAGTCGGGCGAGACTTGATCCTCATCGGCTGGCGCTCAGAACCCCCACGTGCCCCGCGACACGAGCTCCACGCTGTTTCGCTCGGGATCCCGCACGTAGAGCGACCGGCCGCCGCCCGGCCAGGATATTTCAGCCTCGATCGGCACGTCCACCGCCTCGAGAAAGGCACGCCACTCGTCGATCGCCTCCGGGGGAATGTCGAAGGCGACATGCAACTCACCTTCGCCGCCGTGCGTTGGCACCCCACGCGTCGATCTCCTCGTCGCAGA
>JBFIZG010000363.1:0-4056 GCA_041604955.1 Gemmatimonadales bacterium
CCAACTCCCGTTGGGTACTCGAATCGCAAACCGAAAGGGGTCTCGCCGGCTCCGGAAAGACATCGCTTCCCCTACAGGCACACCTCCCAAGGGGCCCAAAAAAGCCCGCAAAGCGTCGTTGAGCGTCCGCGGATGCGCCACAGACATGGTTCACCGAGCGTCGGGCGTCCAGGCCATAGACTCCCCTCTCGCATCCGCCATTCCAATGACGCGGATCACGGAGAGGGCCTGCCAGTTGCGTCCGCCCTTCCAGACGGTGTAGGATGGGTAACGTCCCCAGGATCATGTCACCGAATCGGTCGGTTCCATGAGCCAAGACGCCGCCTCGTTCGGTGAAGGAGACGATCCCGTGAACAACAAGTTCCCCGCGTTTTTGGTTGGACTCGGGATCTCAGCACTGCTGTCGTTCGTTGGGGGGAGACCTCATTCCTTGGGGTGCAGGGGGCCTCGGCATCCTCGTCGGTGTGAACGTCGTGCGCGGCGAAGGTGCACGCACCGGGTTGAAGGGCTTCCTATTGGCCGCGATCGGGCTGGCAGTGGCCTTCTACTTGATCGAGCGCCAGTACTACAACCCCGACTGGTTGACCCGGACGGTGTTGTTCTGCCGGGTGTTCGTCTCACATTCGCTCCTCATCCCGACCCTGTTCGAGGCCCGCGAGCGGCTCGACGAGCTTTGGGACCGACCATGACGACGACGTAGCCGTTCAGGCGACCTTTGCCAACGACCTCCATGAACGCCAAACTGCTCCTCACCGTCGTGATTGCCCTGGCGTACGCCCCGGTCTCCGCGGCGCAGAGGCTGCCAGAAGCCCACTATTGGGTCTACGTCGCCAACGAATCTTCAGATCTCGTATCACTGGTGCGGTTTGGTCCTGACGGTCTCGTCGAGGAGCAAACCGTGCCGGTCGGCATCATGCCGACCGATCTCGACGGCGCTCACGGCATGACCGTCTCGCCGTCAGGACAGCACTGGTACATTTCGCTCGCGCACGGAACGCCGTTTGGTAAGGTCTGGAAGTTCACCACCGGATCGAACCAATTAGTGGATACCGCATCGGTGGGTCTCTTCCCGGCGACGATGGCGACGACGCCTGACGGGTCGTTGTTATTCGCGGTGAACTTCAATCTGCACGGTGACCCGGTCCCCTCGACCGTGTCAGTGCTGTTCACTCCGACGTTTCAGGAGATCAAACGGATCGAGACGTGCGTGAAGCCACATGGCGGCATCGTGAACCCGGCCGGTACATCGTACTACAGCGTGTGCGTCGGATCGGATCGGCTGGTGGAGATCTCGACGAGCGATCTCGAAGTGTCTCGCCAACTGGATCTCACCTTGGGCGGGCCAGGCGTCACGAGCATCGCAACGACGAGCGCGAGGTGCCAGCCCACGTGGGTGGCGGTAACACCAGACGGGGCGACCCTGTTTGTGCCGTGTAACGGTCGGAGAGAAATGCTCGAGATTGCTGCGGCAACGCTCACCGTGCGCCGGAGGCACCCTACGGGCACCGGTCCCTACAACGCTGCGGTGAGCCCGGACGGACGAACGCTGGTCGTAACGCTCAAAGGCGAGCAGGCGGTGACACTGCTCGACATCGCCTCGGGAACCCAAGTCAAGGTGCCGACGAGCGAACCCATCACGCATGGCGTGACGATCTCACCGGACTCGCGATACGCGTTCGTCACCAACGAGGCGATTGGTGCGGTGCGTGGCACCGTGGACGTGTTTGATCTCGAGACGAATGCGCTGGCCGGGAGCGTGCGGGTGCAGCACCAACCGGGCGGCATCGCTTTTTGGCGCCAGACGGACGCAGGGGAGAAGGAGATCCCGTGATCAGTCGTCGACACACGGCTCCGTAGGCCCGCCGGACATGGCACTGGTCACCGTTACTCGGCGCGTGCACTTCAACGCCGCCCATCGGCTCCACAGCGCGTCGCTCTCCGCGGAAGAGAACACCCGCATCTACGGTCTCTGCAACAACCCCAACTTCCACGGACATAACTACGAGCTCGACGTGTCCGTGAGCGGGGAAATCGACCCAGTCACCGGCTATGTAGCGGACCTGGGGATCGTGCGGGATATCGTCGAGGAGCTAGTGGTGCAGCGCCTCGACCACAAGAACCTGAACCTGGACGTTGCCGAATTCCGAGAACTCGTTCCGACGGCCGAGAACATCGTCGTCGTCATCTGGCAACTGCTGGAGGGGCATCTCCCAGGCCGACTCGAGCGCCTGGTGCTCTGGGAGACACCCCGAAACTGCGTCGAGTATACCGGCGACTAATTGCCCGGCCAGAGCCAACCAAAGACCCCGGCATACAGAACCGCATAGAACAACCCATCCACGGAGTGCTTGAGCGCGGTCTTGAAGGGCATCCCGAACCAGATCGCCTCCGAGAAAATTCCGACGCCATGGACGAACCAGGCAGCGGTTCCCACTAACCGGAACACGGTGAGATACGCCGTTCCGGGTCCCATAGTCCGTCCAGCCAGGTACGCGATCATGAACGCAACGACGAGGAGAAACACGAACCAAGTGGCCAGCTGCTTCGCCATGGCCGGTGGACCGGACGGAAACAGCGTCAGGAGACCGACCGGCCCGTCCTGATATTTCTGAACGATCTCGGGTTCTTGCATTGCCTTCATGTCGGGGGCATGCGGGATCCCGTATTGACCCGGACTGGCGTTCTTCAGCGCGCGTCTGGCCGCTTCCTCATCGGGAAGCTTCTTGAAATCAGCCCGATGGTGTGGCAGGACCATCCAGACAACGGCGCTGCCAAGCCAGACGAGGACCGCGGCAAGTATGATCGGCACCAGAAGATCGGATATGGGGACCATTGTTTCGCCTCGCGTGAAGAAGGGGCGGAAAAAGATACGGCCCGGCTCGAAAAGAGCCAGGCCGCCATTTGAGCACCCGCCCCTGCCTCAGAGCGAGACCGAGTCGATGGTCTTCCGCACGCCGTCAGCGGACTTCCGGAGGGCAACCTCCTCCTTGCTGCTCAATTCGACTTGTACGATCTCGACGAGCCCGCCGGCGCCGAGCTTGCATGGAACCCCGAGATACACGTCTCGCATGCCGTACTCGCCTTCGAGCCAGGCGGCGCAGGGGAGAATGCGTTTTTTGTCTTTCACGATGGCTTCCACCATCTGCGCGGCGGCGGATGAGGGAGCGTAGTACGCGGAGCCGGTCTTGAGATAGCCGACGATTTCGGCCCCACCCTTTCGCGTTCGATCAACGATCTCGTCCAATTTCTTCCGGTCGATGAGTTGCGTTACGGGAATGCCGGAGACGGTCGTGTAGGAGATCAATGGGACCATCGTGTCACCGTGGCCACCGAGCACCATCGCCTGAATGTCCTCCACCGAGACGTCCATGGCCTCGGCCAAAAAGCTGCGATATCGCGCCGTATCGAGTACTCCGGCCATGCCCACCACGCGTTTCCGCGGAAACCCGGTGACTTCCTTCGCCACCCAACACATCACGTCCAGCGGGTTCGACACCACGATCACAATGCTGTCGGGTGCGCACCGTTTGATCTCTTCCGAGACGGATTTCACGATTTGGGCGTTGGTCTTCACCAGATCGTCGCGGCTCATGCCCGGTTTGCGCGCGATGCCGGCCGTAACGACGAAGATTTCGCTCCCCGCTGCGGGCCCGTAGTCGTTCGAGCCGATGACCCGGGTGTCGAACCCCTCGATCGGCGCGGACTCCCATTGATCGAGTCCCTTGCCCTGGGGTATGCCCTCCACGATGTCGATCAGCACGACGTGTCGCGCGAGTTCTTTTTCCGCGATGCGCTGCGCCGTGGTGGCGCCCACATGTCCCGCTCCCACTACCGTGATCTTATTCATCATTTTTCCTGGATCGAGGGTTGTCGGTTGCCGCTTGCCGGCGTGAGCGAGCGGTCATCCAAATCTAGGCGTAATTGGCGAATCGCGTCGTAGAGTACGATCCCGACCGATGTCGCGAGGTTGAGGTTCCGTACGGGCGCCCGCATGGGAATGCGAAAAACCGCCTCCGGATGTTTTTGCCGAATCCGTTCCGGTATCCCAATCGTCTC
>JBFIZG010000364.1:0-4024 GCA_041604955.1 Gemmatimonadales bacterium
ATGCCGTCTTGGAGGTGGTGGAGCGGCTGTTCGATGCGATGCGGGCGGGCGACAGCGCGATGGCTCGATCGGTCTTCGCTCTCGAGGCGAGGCTCATTACGACCTCAGGACGGACCGGTCCGGAACTCGGTGTGAGTCCCATCGACCGCTTCGTCCAAGCCGTCGGGAAACCGCACGATGAAACGTGGGACGAACGAATCTGGGATACCGAGATCCGTATCGACGGTCCGTTGGCCACGGTGTGGACTCACTACGCGTTCTATCTTGGCGACCGCTTCAGCCATTGTGGCGTTGATTCGTTCCAACTGTTCCGAGGGAGCGCTGGATGGAAGATCGTCAGCCTTGCGGACACGCGTCGGGTGGACGACTGCGTTGAGGACGCGCCCGGGAGCCGTTGAACCACCTGTGGCTTTCGAGTACTTTCATGCGGCCTCACCGCGAAGGGGTGACTGAATGGCGACAACAGTCCAGTCTGCCGACGCCGAACGGTATGACATCCGCACCGTCCTGAGCGGCGGCGTGATTCTCGGAGCCGTCACTGCGGTCGGTGTTGTCATCTTCGCGCTCCTCTCTCGCGTCCTCGCTGGCACGTTCGAGACCATTGTCCGCTCGGTGCTGATCCTGGCAGGTGGGGCGGTGTGCGGCTATTTCCCGGCGGCGAGCGTCCGGCCGCGAAGCACAGACGGGATCGCCTGGGCGGCCACACTGGGTTTGCTGGGATCCGTCACCTTCACCGCCCTCGACACCGGTCTTCTGCGGCCGTTCCACGTGTATCACTGGACATGGGACGCGATCGGTGGGGGGAGCGGCTTCTGGTACATCTCGGTTTGGTGGATGGGCTCGACCGTACTGGCATGGCTCGGTGCGTGGGCGTACGCTCGCGCAGCATCCCGGTTCGGGCGAGCAGACATCAGGCTGCTCGTGGGTCAGACGGTAGCTGCGGCGATCGTGATTCTCGCCGCCCTCGTCGCGCTCGGGATCGGGCCGTTTCACAGCGCGACCATGGCCTTGGCCGTTTCCCTCGCCTTCGTCGCTCAGGTTCCACTCGCCGCCATGTTCGCACGGCGGTGAACAGGGCCGCTTCCGGCCGCCTGTTGCGCTTTTTTGGGTGGCTGCTCACCCCGGTCGTGGTGTGGGCAGCTTCTTTTTTGGGCGGGTGGCTCGCGGCACTGCTTGCAGGCGCGATTGCACCGGGCCGCTGGAGCGTAAGTCTCCTCGTTGCCGGCGCCGCCCGCGGCGGCGCTGCCGGGTTGGCCGGATGGCTCTGGGTGCTGAGGCGGCATCGGAGAGTGGCGTCGACTCCGGCCGCCGACGAGATGCAGCGCGGTCACTGAGCCCGGCATCTCGCGATCGCGGGCTCGGGCGGGGTGTTGGACGTCGAGCCAGTGGCGGTTCGATACGTCTGCGGACGGCGAGCGACTCGGAAGCCGTTAGCGTCGCTGCACCGGCAGTCATCCGATATCTTTCGCATCCGCTGCACACGGGAGGCACTGCTGCATGAAGCGTGTCGTGGAGCGGACGGTCTTCGAGCGGATGGTGGCGATGCGGCGCGATCTCCACCGTCACCCGGAGCTCAGCTGGCAGGAGACCCGGACCGCCGAATGCGCCGAGGCCGGGCTGAGCTCGCTGGGCATTCCATTTCGTCGTGTGGCCGGCACCGGCATCATCGCCGACCTTCCGGGTCCGACTGGTGTCCCCAGGATCGCGCTGCGGGCCGACATGGACGCGCTCCCCATCCACGAAGAAACGGGGCTTCCGTTTGCGTCGATTCACCCGGGCGTGATGCATGCCTGCGGGCATGACGGCCACACCAGCATGCTGCTTGGAGCAGCTGAGCTCCTCGCTCGTGACGGCCAGCTGCCGGCTCCCGTACGGCTGATCTTCCAGCCAGCGGAGGAGGTGGGAGCAGGTGCCAACGCGATGGTCGGCGCCGGCGCCCTGGACGACGTTGGGATGATTTTCGGTGGACACCTGGACCGCCACTATCAAACGGGTTCCCTCGTCGTGACCGAGGGTGTCGTGAACGCGTCGACGGACAGCTTCCGGATTCGCATTACCGGGCAGGGGGCACATGCCGCGAGACCACACGAGGCCATCGATGCCGTGGTGGTCGGCAGCCTGATCGTCATGGCATTGCAGACGATCGTCTCGCGAGAGGTCAACCCGGCCCACCCCTCGGTGGTCACGGTCGGACGATTCGAAGCTGGCACGGCGTCGAATGTGATCGCCGGGCAAGCGGAACTCGAGGGAACGATTCGGGCGCAGGATCCCGAGGTCCGGAGACACCTCATGAACTCGATTCGCCGGATCGCCGAGTCGTCGGCGAAGCTGCACGAGGCAGGTGTCGCGCTGGAGTTCACAGAGGGCACACCACCGCTGCACAACAAACGGGAGATGGTGACGGTGGCTCGCGAGGCAGCCGTCAGCGTCGTCGGTGAGCTGGGGGTGTGCGCGCTCGACCATGCCAATATGGGAGCGGAAGACTTCAGCTGCTATCTGGAGCGGGTGCCGGGTTGTTACGTCCGCTTCGGCGCCCAGGTGCCCGGCCGCGAGGGGTATCCCGCGCATTCCAGCAGATTCGATTTTGACGAGGAGGCACTGGCTATCGGTGCCGCTTGGCTGTATGAAGTGGCCCGCCAGGCCGGTGCTGCGCTGCGCCGTCGGGAGGGGCCAGCGCTCGAGACATCCTGAGGAATCGGCACCGCCGTCGTGCGAGCGATGCCAGCGCCGAGGTGACTTCGCGCCCTAATCCCTTGCTTCAAACGCTTCCCGCCGGGTGCAGAGCTGGTCGACACGCTCGCGATCGACTTCGACCCCGATCCCCGGGCGATCCAACGGCACGCTGATCATCCCGTCCGTCATTGTCCATTCGGGCCACACGATATCGCGGTCCCAGTAGCGCGACGACGGGCTCACGTCCCCTGGAATCTCGAAGTTGGGGAGCGACGCGAGGGCGACATTGTGGGCCCGTCCCACCCCGCTTTCCAGCATGCCCCCGCACCAGACCGGCACGTCGTTGGAAGCGGCGAGGTCGTGGATCGCACGAGCGGCTCCGTGTCCACCGACACGGCCAGGCTTGATGTTGATGATGCGACCGCTTCTCAAGCTGATCATGTCCGATGCACGATCGAGGGAGGTGATCGACTCATCGAGGCAAATCGATGTCTTGAGCTGGCGCTGCAAGGTCGCATGGCGCACGAGGTCGTCGTGTGCCAACGGTTGTTCGATCATGGTGAGGTCGAACGCGTCGAGTTCTCGCAAGCGCGCCGAATCTCCGAGCGTGTAGGCGCTGTTGGCGTCTACCATGACGGGGGCTCCGAAGCCGAGTGCCGTCCGAACCGCCCGCACGAACGGCACGTCGGCCCCTGGTGCGATCTTCAGCTTGATTCGTCGGTATCCCTCGGCGAGGGCTGCTCGCGCATATTCGACGAGGGTTTCCGGGTCCCGCTGGATGCCCAACGAGATCCCCGTAGCGATCTCCCCCCGCGAGCCACCCAACAGGTTGGAGAGTGACACGTCGAGGGTCTTCGCCGCGAGATCCCAGCACGCCATCTCGATGGCTGCTTTGGCCATCCGATGACCGCGGAATGCACCATCGAGCGCGGGGTATACCTCCGAGACATCGTTGAACTCCCGCCCGACGACGCGGGGTACGATCCACTCTCGGAGCGCGAACCAGGCCGTGTCCACGGTCTCCGGTGAATAGTGGGGTTCCTCGCCTGCCACGCATTCACCCCATCCAACCGTCCCGTCGGTCCCGACAACCTCCACCAAGGCGATACGCCGCTCGTGTGACGCTCCCGACGAGATCCGAAACGGCTCTTTGAGTCTCAAACGAATCTCGCGCAGGATGACACACCGGATCCGCAGCATCGGCCTCACCCCTGATGGCGCCCGAGAATGTAGTAACACCGACCGATGGCGCGCTCCCGTGCTAGCCCGCCGATGATATACCCCCGGTCGAGGTAATAAATGAACGCGCGGCGCGTGAGGAGGCGCCACGCGTGGGCAAGGCTCGGGTGCG
>JBFIZG010000365.1:0-4012 GCA_041604955.1 Gemmatimonadales bacterium
AAAGTCAGGCAGCCGATCCGAACCGTTTGGCCGCGCGGGCTCGGGCCTTGGCCGCCTCCGCCTCCCGGTCCCGTGGCGGCGCGTTGGTGACTAGAGAGTCGAGCAACACACGAGCGGCCTCGGCGACGTCGTCAACTGCCCGATTGAACGCGGCTTCGTTTGCCTTCGATGGTTTCGTGAATCCGCTCAGCTTCCGCACGAACTGGATCGACGACGCACGTATCTCGTCATCGGTCACGGGTGGGTCGAAGTTGAACAGCGTCTTGATGTTCCTACACATCTGGCCTCCGCATCGGGTATTACGCCGGCACTGCCGGGCGGATGTTCTGGTTCAATCTGAATAAATTGTCGGGATCGTACGTGTTCTTGAGCACCACGAGTCGCTCGTAGCTCTCCCCGTACGCCGCCTGAACCCGGTCTCCCTCTTCCGCCGTCATGAAGTTTACGTAGACACCGCCAGTCGCGTATGGCGTCGCGGCTTCAAACAGATCCCGACACCACGCGATGCAGCGGTCATCACTCGATGCATCTTCCCACCGACCGTGCACGTTCATGATGTATTCCGCGTCACGATGACGGTACGCCGTGGCATCGGGAGACACGCGGCTGGTGGCACCACCCATGTGGGCGATGAAAACCTCGCAATGCGGACTGGGCAGCGATCCAATGGCCCCAATCAGAATGTCTACCACGTCGTCGCTGAGCTCTAGAAAATCGTGCGACTTCCAATAGTTCCGGGCTCCCGGTGTCAGCAGCGGGTCGAACGCCTGCTGCCAACCGACGTACGGATGCGGCCCAACGACGTCCGCGATCGGTGTTCCGAACGCGCGCAGCGGGGCGAGGGCCTTTTCCCCGTCGGCCGTTTCGCCCGCGTAAAGTACCGCCACCACGACGACCTCGGTCCCGTGCACCTCCGGTGGAAGAAACGGTAGTGGCGGCGCTTTTCGCATGACAACCCACGTCGTGAGATCGTCAGGAGCGTTCGCGGTGAACTTCCTGTAGAACTCGAGAACCGCCTTGGCATTCTCGAAGGGGTGGACGATGAGTCCCGCGAGCACTTCCGGCCCTACAGGATGGAGCTGGAACTCGAACGATGTCACGATACCAAAGTTTCCACCGCCTCCCCGAATGCCCCAAAACAAATCCTCGTGGTCGTCGTCACTGACGGTCAAGAGGTCGCCGCTCGCCGTGACGACATCGGCGGAGATGAGGTTATCCGCGGTCAACCCGTACTTCCGGCTGAGCCATCCGAACCCGCCACCGACGGTGAGCCCCGCGATCCCCGTCGTCGAATTGATGCCGAGCGGCGTCGCGAGGGAAAACGCCTGCGCTTCTTTGTCGAACTCCCCCAACGTCACACCCGGCTCGACGCGAGCTGTTTGCGCGAAGGGATCGATGCGAACCGACGTCATTTTGGCGAGCGAGATCATGAGTCCGCCGTCACACACGGCGTTGCCGGCAATGTTATGGCCGACGCCCCGCACGGAGATCAGCAGCCGGTGCTCCCGCGCAAAGTCGACAGATCGGATGACATCGGCGGCACCGGCACACTCAACGATCAGCCCAGGTCGGCGGTCGATCATCGCATTCCAAATGGACCGCGCCTCGTCATATCCGTCGCTTTCGGGTGTGAGCATCTTACCCCGGAGACCCGCGGCGAACGCATCGACAGTTTCGCGATCGAGGACCGTCGTGCCGCCATTCAGGTTTGCCATTGTGAATTTCGTCATCACGGCCTCCGTTTCGTGAGTGATGCCAATCTGATTCGCCCGTGAGACGCGGCGTCGGTTACGTCTTCTCGTTCCGTCGTTCGGATAGATAATGGTGCCAGAGAATGCGGGCCGCAACCGAACGCCACGGTCTCCAGTTGGCGGCGATCCGCCGCAGTCGGTCGGTGGAAGGGCGGCGGCGCAAGCCTTTCACCTGTCTTGCGGCCTCGGCAAGCGCGAGATCCCCGTCCGGCCAGACATCCCGCCGACGCAACGCCATGAGCAGATAGACGTCTGCCGTCCAGGGCCCGACACCCCGAACGCCGATCAGCCCTTGCCGCGCGGCCTCATCGTCGCATCGCTCGATCCAGGCGAGGTCGAGGGTCCCTGCCAGCACTTCGACGGCGAGGCCACGGCAGTACTCCGCCTTTTGCCGCGTGATCCCATGACGGCGAAGGTCTGCCACCGACTGACCGGCCACCTGTTTCGGTGTGATCCGGCCAAGCGCTTGTTGCAACCGGGTGTAGGTCGCGCGTGCTGACGCCAGCGAGACTTGTTGTTCGAGCACGATACGCAGGAGGGTGGCAAAACCAGGCCGTCGGGCCCACAACGGAGGCGGACCGATCCGACGCACGACCCGGCCAAGATCGCGATCGGTTCCCACGAGGTAGGTAACCCCAGCCAACAGGGACTGAACCGTCAACGGCTCGAACGAACCCGAAGCACCCTGCCTAGCGCGATCTCGTTGCGGGGACCCTCGTTGGATCACGGTAGCATCGCGCGCCCGTCATCCGCTGGTGAGATGTCGTTTGAAAAAATCGATGGTGCGGCTCCAGGCCAGCGTTGCGGCTGCCTCGTCATAACGGGTGGGAGATGTATCATTGTGGAAAGCATGATTCACATCGGGATACATATGGAGCTCGTATCGCACGTTGGACACTTTGAGCGCCGCCTCGTAATCGGCGATGCCGGCATTGATCCGGCTGTCGAGACCAGCGTAGTGGAGCTGTACCGCAGCACGAATCCGTGCAACGTCGCTTGCGGTCGGCTGGCCTCCATAGAATGCGACGGCGGCGTTTAAGTCCGGAGACCTGACCGCCATTTGGTTCGTCATTCGTCCGCCCCAGCAGAACCCCACACAACCCACTCGGCCGTTCGTGGCTGCGTTGTATTTGGCAAACTGCACGGCCGCGACGAAGTCCAGTTCCGTCTGTTCCCGATCGAGTTGCCGCATCCGGGAGCGCGCCGCGTCGACATCGTTCGGCGTTCCTCCCAGCGGGGAGAGTGCGTCCGGCGCCATCGTCCAGAAACCAGCCATCGCCGCGCGGCGCGCTACATCTTCGATGTGGGGATTGAGTCCGCGATTCTCGTGGATCACGATGACGGCGGGCGCGCTGGCGAGCCGCGGTGCCGCAAGATACGCGCGAACCGCTCCTGATGCACCGGGATACGTGATATACTCGGCGCGGATCGCCCCTTCGGCGGGGCTGACCACCGCCCGTCGACCATAGTCGTTCTCGAGCTTCGGCAGCAACACGAATGCGGCCTGCACGCTCCCGACCATAGCCGCGAGACGCGACATGAAGTCCCGGCGGTCCATATCTCCATGGGTAAACTCATCGTACAGATCGATGATTCGCTGTTCCATTTCTCGCTCCCTCTCGCTCAGTGATGCCGTACATCGATCGCCAACGGCTCACGCTTTCGCGGTCAGATCCGATCCCAATCCCAGATCCCGTAGGCGGTATCCTTTTCCAGTTTGTGACCGCACTCTTTGAGGGTGAGCACGATATTGCCTCGGTGGTGACTTTCGTGAGCCACAAAGTAGGCGAGGACCGACGCCACGCCCTTCTTGAATCCCCGCCGCTTGGGTTTCTCGGCCGTCAAATCGATGAAGAACGACTCAATCGCTTTCCCCGAGGTCGTAAGTGCACGTGCTAAGTCCCGCTTGCTCGGGACCACTTTCGGTTCAAACGCGGCGAGCCCGGCTGCGAGGTCTTTCGCGCGCCTTTCCAAATGCCAAACTCTCACATTGTGAATGTGCGCAAATTGGCCCGCAACCCCACGCCCGCCGCGCTTGGAGAGCGTACATCCCATGCCCTCCTGACTGATCTGTCGGATCAGAAGCAGATTGATGCGATTGTTCGTGCGCCAGGCTTCGAGGATTTCCTCGAGCATCCGTGTCGCTCCCATCGTTTGTCGCGACGTCCCTGCTCAGGGTGTGGCCCAGGGGTCGTAGTCTCCAAAGTTCCAGAGGTGGCCTTCCGGATCCCGGCAAGAATACCCCCGCCCGTGGCCCTCGT
>JBFIZG010000366.1:0-3999 GCA_041604955.1 Gemmatimonadales bacterium
AGATTGATGACACAGTTCGAGATGACGACATCCACGGAGGCGTCCGGGAGCGGAATGTCCTCCATCTCGCCCTTCAAGAACTCGACGTTGTCGAGACCCGCCTTTCGCTGGTTGTCACGCGCCAGCTCGAGCATCTGGTCGGTCATATCGAGCCCATACACCTTGCCGGTCGGACCGACACGCCGCGCCGAAAGCAACACATCGATGCCGCCACCCGATCCGAGGTCCAGGACCGTTTCTCCCGAATGGAGCGTGGCAAGCGCCGCTGGGTTGCCGCAGCCGAGTGAGGCGAGAACGGCCGTCTCGGGGATGCCGGCCACGTCGCTCGCTTCGTACAAGTTGGACGTGACGGGATCGCACCCACAGCCACTCGCCGGCGCACAACATTCCGCCGCCGCGTCATCTCTACGCACCTGCTGCGCGGCCCGCCCGTATTTCGTCTGGATCTGGTTCTTCAGTTCATCGGCCATAACGGCTCTCCTCACAAACAGCGTCGTTCAGCAACAGCCGGCTCGCTCGCAGCTTCCCATGTGGCTGCCCGGCTTCAACGCCGAAACGAACGCCGCTACCTCATCGAATCGGTCACCGACCAGACTGTAGTGGACCCACCGCCCGTTGCGCCGGTCGGTGACGAGCCCCGCATCCTTCAGTGTTTTCAGGTGAAAGGACAGACGGGACTGGCTGGCATCGAGCGCCTCCGTGAGCTCACACACACACTGCTCGCCATGAGACAGCAGGCGCACGATTTCGAGGCGTGTCTCGTCGGACAACGCGTGAAACCAGCGGGCGTCTGGGACGTGACCCTCAAGTCCAAGCTGCGACATTGGGTAAATGTATCAACATTTCTTGATATATGGAAGGTCTACGGGGCGTGCACCACCGACGCTCCCCGAATGTGCTCGGCCAGCTCCCGCGTCGTGACATGACCCACGACCCGCCGATCACCCACCTCCACGACGGGAACCGACCGAATCCCCTTCGCCTTCGCAAGGTCGGGCCGGACCGTGAGGTCTACATGCCGGAGCTCGAATCCCATCTCGCTCTTCAGCGCTTCGAGACGCCGCTCGACTATCGGGCAGAACGGACAGCCGAGTGAGGTGTACATGGTGACACTGGCTGCGCCACGGCCGACCTCACCAGCTCGCGCGTCGTCGACCCGGCCATAGCCGACGTACTGCGAGATCACGGGAAAGAAACGGACATACGCCCAGACACCCGCGGGGACGAGCAGCGTCCAGGCAAGCGCTGTGACGTACTGAGCCTCAACCAGAAACACGATCAGTCCCGCCACATACAGAACCCAGGTGAGGTACAGCAGGACGATGGGACAGCGTTGCGGCAGCATCCGTTTCATGTGTGGCGCCAAGTTTAGGGTGACTCAGGTGCTGCAGGCGACGGGGCCTCGCACGCCAGCAGCCCATCGATGTCCAGCGGTCGGGTATACATCGCCAGTTCGCCTTCCGCTGTTCGGGGCCAGGTCTCCGGCGGGCGGTCCCAGGAAAGCTCGACGCCGTTCCCATCGGGATCACGGAGGTAGAGTGCTTCGCTCACGCCGTGGTCCGACGCGCCGTCCAGCGGCACCCCCGCGGCCATTAGGCGGCGCAACCCTTCGGCTAGCGCGCCGCGGCTCGGGTAGCGGATCGCCAAATGGTAGAGCCCCGTCGTGCCCGACGGTGGTGGCGCTCCTCCCCTGCTCTCCCACGTGTTGAGGCCGATGTGGTGATGGTAGCCCCCTGCCGACACGAAGGCTGCTGCCGAGCCGAGGCGCTGGGTGAGTGCAAACCCCAGCACGCCGCAGTAGAAATCGATGGCCCGCCCCAGGTCCGAAACCTTGAGATGCACGTGGCCGATGGTGACGCCGGGATCGATGGTGCCGAAGGACTCCTCCATGTCTCCATCCTCACGCTACGGTCGCGGCTCCGTCAAGGCTCCTTCCGTGCGCATGGGCGGCGCGGCGAGCTTGGCTGCCGACCCCATACCAAATTGATAGGCAGCCGGTTAGATATCCTTGCGCAGTTGAACGCCCAACGAAGGCAGAGTCCGTCCATTCTCATCCCTTCCATTCCCTTCACCCTCACGGCAATCCGCACCCAATGATTCGATCGCGAACGTTTTTTCGCTTGATCCATAGATACCACATCCTGATCCTGATCGTGTCCGCGGCTGCCACGGTGATCGGTGCCCGCTTCGCCCTGCGGCTTCCCCTCCAGAGCGATTTCGCCGACCTGCTGCCTGAACGCTTCGCGAGCGTGAAGGCTCTGCAACGCGTCAACGAGCAGGTGGGTAGTACCGAGCATCTCCGGATCGTCCTCGAGTCCCCCAACTTCGCGGCTACCACGCAGTTCGCGGCGGCCCTCGAGCCGAGGCTTCTCTCCCGACCGTACGTGAAGTACGTGGACTACAAGCGAGACGTCACGTTCTACGAGACGAACGCGCTGTTGTTTCTCGACACGGCCCAATTGGATTCGCTGAACGACGCGATCCAGAACACGATCGACGCAGAAAAGCGCAAGCTGAACCCCCTCCTCGTGGAGGACTTGTTCGATGACGAGCCGGCCGCCGATTCCGCTAAGGGCCTCGCGGAGTGGGAAGCCGAGTACGAGGACAAACTGCCGACGGAGTACTACACGAGCGCTGACAGCAGCGTTCTCGTTGTACGGATCTACCCATCCGAGAGCGGCGCGAACCTGTCATTCGTCCAGCGCATGGCGAGCGACGTGAAACAGATCGTCGCGGCCATGCAGCATGAGGGATACGGCGCTGGCGTCGATGTCGCCTACGGAGGAAGTCTCCAGAACCGTATCGACGAGCTGGAGACCGTCCTGCGGGACATCTTCGGCACGGCGATCTACGGCGTCGGTGGCGTATTTCTCCTCATCGTGCTGTACTTCCGCCGCCTCCTCGGCGCGTTGGTCATCAGCATCAGCCTTCTCAGTTCCCTCGCGTGGACTTTTGGCGTGACCTACCTGGTGATCGGACACCTGAATACCATCACCGGCTTCCTGTTCGTGATTCTCTTCGGTTTGGGAATCGACTACGGCATCCACATATTCGCCCGCCACGTCGAGGGCCGTCGAGCGGGTCTGAGCTCCGAAGCCGCGCTCGAGAAGGCCGTGACCCAGACCGGGCGAGCGGTCGCCACCACCGCGGTGACCACGGCCGCGGCTTTTTTTGCTTTAACGCCGATGGACTTCCGCGGCTTCTCGCACCTGGGGTTCATCTCGGGTATCGGCATTCTCTTCGCACTCATCGGAATGGTATTGGTATTGCCGGCGCTGATTCTCCTCGTCGAACGCATCGGTTTGCTCCGTATCCGGCCCGAGGCCGCCACCCGACCGCGCTTGACGAGGCGGCCACTCGCCTACGCGAGACCACTCATACTCGTTGCGGCGCCGGTGACGCTGGTCGCGGCCTACTTCTTCACACGCGTGCCCTTCGAGTACGACTTCACGAATCTCCGAGCGATCAGTGAGCAACGCCGAGAAGTCAGCATAAAGACCGCAGGGATATTTACGCTCTCCGAATCCCCAGCCGTCGTGCTGGCCGACTCCGTTCAGGACGTCCAGCAGATCATCGATGCCGTGCACGAGAAGATGCGACTAGACACCCTCACCCCGACCATCAAGACCGTGAGATCGATCTTCTCTCTCGTCCCCGATGATCAGAACCGGCGGCTGGAGAAGATACGGAGCATCCGGCAACTGGTGACCGACGAGGCAGAGGGGGTCGTCGCGGGAGCGGACAAGGAACGTCTGGACGAGCTAATGGGCTACCTGCAGGTGAACGAGCCCTTCACCTGGGATGACTTTCCAGCCAACGACAAGCGGCAGTTCCTTACCAAGAACGGCCAGATAGGCAACTTCGTGTTCGTTTACCCCAGCGTGGCGCTCCGAGACGGCCGAAACGCCATGGCCTTCCGCGACGACGTGGGTGAGATCACGACGAGGTCGGGGAAAGTGTTCCATGCTGCCAGCGCCAACATCATCACCGCCGACATGC
>JBFIZG010000367.1:0-3993 GCA_041604955.1 Gemmatimonadales bacterium
CGTCGGGCGGGACATCCGCATGCGTCATCGTCGACGGATGCTCGGCCAGCGATTCCGTGCCACCCAAGCTCACCGCCAGCTTGGTGAGTTGGAGCGCGTTCAGGAAGCGGAAGGCGCCCTCTTCGCCGCCTTCCACCTCGAAGGCGATCAGCGACCCGGGCGCCACGCACTGGCGCCGATACACCTCATACATCGGATCGTCCTCGGCAATCAGATCCAGATAGTGCACCGCCCGCACCTTCGGGTGCTCACTCAAGAAATCGCTCACGTAGCGGGCGTTCTTCATCTGCGCCGTCATTCGCATCTTGAGCGTTTCCAGGCTCCGGAGGAGCAACCAACCAGTCCACGGCCCAGCCATCGTGCCCATGAAGGTGCGCAGGGTTTTCACCGGCCGAACGAGTTCGCTCCGGCCAACACACGCACCCGCGATGACGTCACTGTGCCCGCCAATGAACTTGGTCGCCGAATACAACACCAAGTCGGCGCCGTGCGCGATCGGATGCTGCCACAGCGGACCGAGGAACGTGTTGTCCACCATCACCACAGGCGTGACACCATCTGTCGTGAGGCTCTTGGCAAATGCGGTGACCCCCGCGATGTCCACGAGGGCATTGGTTGGATTTGCCGGTGTTTCGATGAGCACCGCGCTCACGCGCCGCCCGCCGACCTGCTCGATCAGCTCCCGCTGGATGACGTCGACCGGCACGCCGGCGGGAAATCCGATGCCGGCCACGCCAAAATCATTGAGAACGTGGTTGATGAGGTAGTCGGACCCGCCATACAGGGGCTCACTGTGTAGCAACACGTGTCCGGGCCGGACAAACGACAGCAGCGTCGTGGCGATCGCGGCCATTCCGCTCTCGAACACGGCGCATGCCTCCGTGTCATCCCACAGCGCAAGCCGGTCTTCGAGCAGCTCGAGATCCGGGTTGTTGAGTCGGCTGTAGATCAGGCCGAGCTCTTCCGTCGGGCCCTTCTCCCGCAGCCCGTAGGCGATTTCAAAGAATGCCTTTCCCGCCTCTGCCGACGCAAAGGCGAAGGTCGACGTCTGGAAGATCGGCGGCTTGACGGCGCCCTCAGAGAGCATCGGATCGTAGCCATAGCTCATCATCAAACTCTCCGGCTTCATGGCATGGCCGTCGATGGCTCGCTTCTTTGGAATCGACACGGGTAAACTCCCTTGCTGGAGAGGGTCGCTCGCTTACGAGTATATCCAAAACCGATTAAAGTTGGACACAATCTCGGTGTGAAGAAGCATTGAAGAGAAAAGATTGCCTCCGGTTCCGCGTCGTGCGATCGCCAACGGGCGATGCGTTAAGTTTCTGCCCATGAACCGTCGCGCGTTCGTCGTCGCCTCTACGGCAGCCCTCGCTGGGTGCGCCGAGCACCGCCGACGGGCCATCCCCGTGGCCGGTCCGCAGCGTGGGATCGCCTTCGACGCGTTCCGCGCAGATCCCGACGCCGTCGACTTCGTCCCGATCAGACGTTTGGGAGCCTCGCACGTCGCGTTGTTTCCGTTCGGGTACATGCGGGAGCATACCGAGCCCGAGGTCCTCAAACTAGATGGGAGCCGCCGCGACTGGTCCCTGTCCGACGAGGGCCTGTTCACCCTGGGGCGAGCGGCGCGCGCCGAGGGCCTGCGGGTGATTCTGATCCCCACGCTCGCCGATTTTGTCGACGGGCACTGGCGCGGCGAAGTCGAGATGGAGAACGACGCGGCGTGGGGGAACTGGTTCGCCTCGTATCGGTCGTTTCTGTACCACTATGCAACCGTCGCACACGAAATGGGTGCGGTTGGCATGAGCGTCGGCACCGAGTTGCGTTTGACGGCTCATCGCAGCCGTGACTGGCGTCTCACGATTGCCGGTGTTCGGGAACGGTTTCACGGTTGGCTGACGTATGCCGCCAATTGGGATGACTATGCCACCGTGCCGTGGTGGGACGCGATCGACCTGATCGGGATACAGGCGTACTTCGAACTCGGCGCGCCGGCTGTCGACCATCCGGACATGTGGACAAGCCACCTCACCGAGGCGTGGCAACCCATCAGACGCGACCTCGCATCGTTCAGCCGGGCGAGGAGACGGCGGGTACTTTTCACCGAGATCGGTTATAAGTCGCACCAGGGCGCAACCGCGTTTCCATGGAGATGGGAGATCGACGGCGAGATGGACCTCGCGATCCAACAATCGGCGTACGAGGCCGCGTTTCAGACCTTCTGGTCGGAGCCGTGGTTTGCTGGATTTTATTGGTGGAAGTGGCAGTCACAGCTCCGGAGGAATTCCGAACGCGACTTCACGCCCCAGGGAAAGCCGGCGGAGCGCGTGCTGCGCAATTGGTATTCGCGGATTCAGCCGGTTTAGAGAAGAAACGATGACGCGCACGGATTGAGCCCGGCGCCCACTACACGATAGGGAACGAGAATGAAAGTCATTTTGCCGTGCCAATTCTGTGACACGCTGAACAGCGTGGACCTCGAACTCCACGATCGCGGACCGAAGTGCGCAGACTGCGGGAAACCGTTTCTGCTCGACCGACCCCTGAAGATTCCGGAAGAGCACTTCGACCGAACGGTTCTCGAATCCTCGGTTCCCGTCTTGGTGGATTTCTACGCTGACTGGTGCGCTCCGTGCCGCGCGATGGCCCCCATCCTCGACGAGATTGCAAGGACCAACGCCGGGAAGATGCTGGTCGCCAAGGTCGACACCGACCGCGCTCCCGCGGTGAGCGGGCGGTACGGGATTCGGTCGATACCCTATTTCGCGCGATTCGAGAACGGTGAGATCGTGAACACGGCCGTGGGCGCCGTGGGCAGGGACGAACTCGTCAAGTTGGCCGTCTGACTGCCCGAACGCCGCGCCACCGCGGCACTCGCCAGTTCAGCTCGGCAGGCCCTTCTTGATCACCAGCTCCATGGCCTCGGCGAACCGATCGACTTCCTCGAGCGTCGTGTACACGTTCGGAGTCACCCGGAGACCCGGGCACGCCTCATGCCCGATTGCGACGACGATGATTCGATGTTTGGTCCACAGGTAGTTCGTCAGTTCCCCCAGGTCGAACCCCTCGAAACCGACGTTGGCGAGTCCACAGGACATCTCCGGATCGTAACTCGTGTTGAGTTTGACCCCCGGAAGCTGTTCGAGCCGTTTCGCCCATCGGTCTCGCAAGAAGCGCAGCCGCGCGGCCTTCCGTTCACCACCGATGCCGTTGTGAAAGGTGAGGGCTTCGGCGATCGCGTTGTGATTCGCGGCCGGATGCGTGCCGATCTCCTCGAATTTTCGGATGTTTGACTTCATGGAATCCGGCGCCGCCATGAGTGGCCACAGCTTCTCGATCTTCTCGCGACGCACATACAGGAAGCCAGTACCGTGCGGCGCGAGCAGCCACTTGTGGAGCGACGTTCCGTAATAGTCGCAATCCAGATCGTCGTGAGTAAACGGAAAATGTGCGTACGCATGCGCGCCGTCGACGATCGCCTCGATGCCACGCGAGCGGGCCAACTGACAGATTTCCTTCACCGGGAAGATCTGTCCGGTGAGGTTCGTGATATGACAAAAATGGATGACCCGGGTTCGCGGCGTAATCGCTCGCTCGAACCGATCGACCAGGTCTTGCATGCTCGGCGGCGGCGTGGGGAACGAGATCTTCCGCACGACGATGCCCTCTCGTCGCACGCGCTGGTCCCACGTCGTGAGCATCCGGCCGTAGTCCTGGTCGGTGGTGAGCACTTCGTCACCGGCTTTGAGATCGAGTCCCAATTGGCAGATCTCGAGCGCCTCACTCGCGTTCCGCGTAATCGCCATTTCCTCTGGATCGCATCCGAACGACCGAGCCAAACGCGTTCGCACCGCCTCAATTTGCGGTTCCAGAATCCGCCACATCGTGTAGACCGGCGCCTGATTCGAGTACTCGACGTACCGCCGTAGGGCATCCTGTACAACCTTGGGACTGGGGGACACGCCGCCGTTGTTGAGGTTGACGATGCTCCGGTCC
>JBFIZG010000368.1:0-3984 GCA_041604955.1 Gemmatimonadales bacterium
CCCATGACGTCCACGGCCGAAGCCAGGTGAACCACATAGGCCCAGGCAAGGGCGCTAAGCACCACAACGCCGGACAAGGCACTGGAGCCGTTGCGATTGAATGAAGCGGTGGGCCGCAGCACGGTGGTCACTACTCTGTCTTGCCCGAATCGCGAGTGCGGCTAGCTGACACTCCAGGAAATATGAGCCAAAGCCCCGGACCTTGTCTCCCAAGTGGCTTGCGGCATGTCCGAGTCACCCCAGGAGCCGCCAGTGCTCGGCGCAATTTGCACGGTGTGGTCGTCCAGCTGCAGCGCGACGGCGAAGCCGGCATTCTTGAACGTCATCTCGTCGCCCGCGTCGTTGACAAGCGGGCGAGAAACGATCGTTCCGTATGTGCCGATGGTGGCGCTGAGGGTGCCATCCTGTTTGGTGATGTCAATCTTGTCGTACCGAGTCGAAAGCCACGTGGTGAGCAGGCTTGCCGGTACCTCCATCGGTCCGCCTCTCTTGCCAGTGAAAATCGCTTCCAACTCCCGTCGCTGATCTTCGTTTGCGTTCTCATCGATGTGCAAACGCGCGGTACCGTTGCCGTCGTAGAGGGTTGGCCCCGGAAAGAACATGTTGAGGACTAGCGTGCAGCCGCTCAAATCAACGCCATCCGAGTTGCCCTGAGCAACGCGAATCAGCCATGGGCTCGCGCAGTAACCCTTGTCCATGAGCATCAGCTCTTGGACACCGTACCAGCACGGGCACATGACATTGCAGCTGCAGCTTTCGATGAACTCACCCTTGATGTTCCACGCCATTTGATTTCTCCTCGCCGAGAGCGAAAATCGAATTCGGGATAATATACGTCATGGGATTCAGGGAACGCGAACCGGACTCAATGGACTTCGGCCATTTGGTCGCACATTTCCTGGAACCAGCGCAAAGCGGCAACCCCGGTAGTCACCCTGCGCTAGCCGGCACCCTATGCTGGCGCCCATCTTACCCGACACCCCCGGACTTGGACGGTATTCGGACGGCCGAGACACTCGCACGTCTCACAGTCGCCATCTCCAACCGGTAACGAACGATCCACGTCGAACTCGTTGGCGACGAGCTCGACGAGCTTGCGACGCGCCACTTGTTGCTCGGCATCAGCGGCTCCATGCTAGGAGCGCACTGATGCGCGTCAGCGGATCGTACGGTGGACGGTCTAATGCCCCTCTTTGATCTGCCCGGTCAACGCCCGAAGGAACGCTACGAGAGCTTCCTTTTCTAAAAGCGAGAGATTGAGCGGTCTGAGGATCGGATCGAGAAAGGGATTTGCATTGCCACCTCGATCGTAGAAGTCAACGACGTCCTCGAGAGTAAGGATGCTCCCATCATGCATATAGGGTGCGGTGCGATCCACCTCACGCAAGGTGGGCGTCTTGAACGCGCCGCGATCCTTTTCGGCACCCGTTGAAAAGAAACGGCCGAGATCGAGTAGCCGTCCATCGGACCACGCCACCCCGGTATTATGAAAGCCTTCGTCGGTCAGGTTGGTGCCAACGTGGCATCGATCGCAGCGCGCCTTACCCTGGAACAGGGCGAGCCCTCGGCGCTCGATTTCAGTGAGAGCGGAAGTGTCTCCCGCCACCAACCGATCGAACCGCGAGTCACCGGATTGGATCGTCCGGACATAGCTCGCCAGCGCGCGAGCAACGTCTTGCACATTGACTTGGCGTGAGAACGTCGCACGGAAGCGCCGTGAATATGCTCGATTGCTGGCAAGGCGCCCGACTGCGTCCTCGAGCGGGAGGTCCATCTCGTCCGGAGCTTGAATTGGCTGTAAGACCTGCTCTTCCAACGAACTGATTCGCCCATCCCAAAAAAATGACCGTCCGTAACCCCGATTCAAAATTGCCGGCACATTGCGTCGACCCCGGCGCCCGAACACGCCGGCGCTGGTCGGCAGCGCGTTTGTGAATCCGCGCTCCGGTTGATGACAGGACGAACAGGCGAAACTGGAATCGCGCGAGAGAATCGGATCGAAAAAGAGACGCCGACCCAGATCGACGACGTCGTCCTGTAGCGGGTTGCCAGGCGTGACGGGCATGTAGAGATCGAGTCCCGTCGGCCGATCGGAGAGATGACGTTGCGCCATGCCGTCGACCGGAGCCAACGTGCCCGCGACCACGAGGGCCGCGAGCACGCCAGCCATCTGCCCCCAAACGCTTACTTGTCGGAATCGCGATCCCACGGGAACCCGGAGAGCGTCCAGACTTCGCCGCGATTGGAGGTCACCGGGTATGCCACCCGCGGACCATTGGGCTCAAACGTCAACTCTCCCAATTGCGTACCGTCGATTGGGAGTGCTAACCGCTCTGGCGACCCACCACTCGCCGGGACGCGGGAGACGTGTTTGTAGGGGTACAGGCCTTCCGCCTCGTGAGTTGCGAACAAGAGCTGGCGACCATCCGGAGTCCAGCGCACCGCGCCGATTGCCTCGTCTTCTCCCACCCGAGCCAATTGACGGGGCTCTCCCCCACTCAGGGGCCAGATCCACAGCACCCGAGGTGCGGAGTGCAGGTCGCGACCCTTGGCATAGGCCAGCACGGTCCCGTCCGGGGACAACTCCCAGCTCGACATGTTCCCCAGATCGGCAACCGTCTCCCCCAGCCGCGCGCCGAAAGCGCATGTGTCACAATCGAACGACCGGACCCACCAGACCCCGTAGCGGACGAAGAGCAGCTTCTCGCCGGGTCTGAGCGGCTCGTCCCCTGAGGCGTACGCGACGTGATCCCGCTGCCCTATGATGCGAATGCCCATGGATCGAAGTCGGTCACTTTGCCGGCCAGAAGCGAACCGGGCGCTCTGCGTGAAGAAGAACCCGGCGTAGTCGCGGATGTAACGCTCACGCTCGACGTCACCCGTTTCCACGTTGATCCGGTACGCGGCGCCTTGCCGCCTCATCGGAACGGATCCCTGCTCCTCAACGTGGCGCGCGTTGAGAAACAGGTCTCGACCGTCAGCGCTCCATTCGGGCCGACTCTCCCTCGTCAACTGCATCTCGAGTTCGATGTCGCGCTCCGTGCCGTCCCGAAGTGATCTGACGACGAGGTACGACGCACCCTCCATCCCCGGGCCGGCGCGTCGGGAAAGAAATGCAATTCGGCTGCCGTCCGGCGACCAGGTTGCAGCAGAGTTGGTTCCCACGAACCGGCCGCTCAAAAGAGCGGGGTCTCCGTCCGCGCTTCCTCGATCCCAATCGATTTGGGCGACATGAATGTCGGTCTCGTACACTCGGTGGAGGTAGGAGAGAGCACCGTCGTCCGAGAAGCCAAGTGGGATAATAGATCCCACATCTGGGCGAACCAATTGCGGCTCAGCCACAGCCTTTCCATTCGAAACTTCCACCGCCCACAACCCTGTGCGGCCGGAACGATCGCTGACAAAAACGAGCCGCTCACCGTCTGGAGTCCAATAGGGTCGTGAGTCGTTCGCAGCATTGGGCGCGATGCGCTCCTCCCCGGTTCCATCGACCGCCAGCACAAACACGTCCCCCGGGTCGCCCGCCGCATCGGGATAGGCATACGCGACGTAACGGTCATCCGGGGACAGGCTCACGGCATCGAGGTGAGCTTGACCTTGCAGCGTTTTCAGAATCCTCACCGAACCGTCAGCGACCGAGGTCACCCCGATACGAGGGTTGTCGTCCCACCCCACGATGACGGACACGATAAAGTCCCCGTCAGCCGACCAGGCTCCGGCCGGAATCGCCCTGTGCTGCCGGTTCGCGGTGATCACGCGATCGCCGCTTCCATCCGCGTTCACGACGTGAAGGTTCTGATGGTCCCACGAGTCGTCCCAGATCACATATGCCAGTCGGCGCCCGTTTCTCGACCACATTCCGGTCTCGATGTAGGTGTCGGTGGAGCTCCGCGCCATTACCTGATCCTTGCCGGTACGCGTGTCATGCACGACCAGCGCGCCCGTCCCTCGGGGGAGCACGCCTTCGATGCCGCCCCAGTCGAC
>JBFIZG010000369.1:0-3953 GCA_041604955.1 Gemmatimonadales bacterium
TCCTGGCCGGTTGACGACCTTACTAACGAAGAGACACAATGAGATGTGGAGGTTCCTCTTCATGAATCGGAGCTGCTGCCCAACTCAGCCCTCCGGGTTCAGCGACCGCGACAGCCGGCGTTGCCGATACGGGGCCCGCACCTGCCCAGCCCGATGAGGGAGCCTCGACCAGCGCCGTGATGGAGCTGTTCCAGCAGGCCCGGGCAAAAGGCGATTGGGGTATGGCAAAGGGACTGTTAGCCACGCTCACGCAAAAGACACCCCCCGTCACCGATACGTATGTCCTTCAGCAACTGGCGCTCGCCACGTACAAGAGCAAACAACCTGATGCCAAGACCGCGTTGGCGGAAGCGAAGCAAGTATTGCAGCACCTGAAGCCGGAGACAACGACCGATCCGGAGACATTGGGACTCTGGGGCGCAATTCACAAACGTCTCTGGGAAGAAGAGGGCGACCCGCAGCATCTCGACGACGCCATTCGCGCACACGAGAAGGGATTCTACGTCAAAGACGACTACTACAACGGGATCAACCTGGCGTTTCTGCTGAACGTGCGCGCGTCCAAGTCGGATTCTCCTCGAGAGGCAGTTGCCGATTTTGTAGGGGCCGGGCGCGTCAGACGCCGCGTGATCGGGATTTGTGAGGCCCTCGTGGCGAAGGGAGTCAAGGATGACGAGGGAAACGCGGACAAAGAAGAAATGTTCTGGCTCCGCGCGACGCTCGTCGAGGCGCTTCTCGGAACCGGCGAGGCCGCAAAAGCTGCCGCCCGGAAAGAGACCGCCGTGGCCGAGGCTCCGGAGTTGTGGATGCCGGATTCAATGAACGAGCAGATCGAGAAGCTCGAGCCGTTGATCGCAGACGAACCGGTCTGCGGTTAGTGTGATGCTAGCGCCGGGGAACGATAACCAACAGCGCTTCGACGGTCGCCGTTCCGTCAGCGGACGCCTGGGTCCATTCGAATGTCCCTGAACGAACGTACGTGGCGACGGCACTATCCAGGCTGCTGTTTGTCGTCTTGAAGACATCCACGGATCGAACCACCCCGACCCGATCGCCTGCGAGCGCGATGCGAACCCACACCGAATCTCGGTCCCGTGGCTCCACGGTGAGACCCGGAACGCTATCGGCCGGCACGAACGTGAACTCGGAGGTCGGCAACTCGTGATGAATGAAGATGGCTTTCTTCACCCGCGCGGTCCCAGTCGGGAAATTTCCTTCGATGAATTGTCGCGTCCCCAGGCTCACGATCCCGGCCTTGTGTGCCTCGCTGGAAGGATGGTGAATCGACAGCCGGACCAGGGAGACGGTGTCGAACGGGACCTGGATTGCCGTCGTGGTGTCGAACGGCTGCCGCTCACCGGATGCATCGACCACCACAACGGACTGGGACAAACTTGCTCCGGTTAGAACCTCAAAAAACACCGAATCCCTGACCGAGAATGACTTCGACCGCACGACGCCGAGTATCTCGGGCCGTCTCGGTCCAGGGTCGTCGGGTCGTATCACCGATATGGGTGTACTACGTCGATTATTACTCGGATCCGAATCGGTCTCTCTGCTGGTGACGCTCACAGACTGGCTCGTCGTCCCCGGCTCCGCACCGCTCCCCACCGTGCGTTCCAGGTTCCAGGTCCCCCCCTCCCGGAGCGACGATCCCGGGGGAGATTGCTGCGATCCATCCCCCCAAGTGAGCACCACGCCCGTTGCGTCGGCCGGCCCGTCATTGGTCACGGTCACCCGGTACGTGACGGTTTCATTGACCGGAACCGGATTGGGAGCCCCGGTAATCGTGATCGCCAGATCGACGCACGACGGGCTCCGCACCTCTGTACGCTCGGCGTTCGCCGCACGCCCCCCTGGTTCACCGACGACCGCGGCTCGACTGCTCAGGCTCCCCACACATCCACCAATCGCACCGACGGTGACGGTCACCGTGCGGGTAAACGACGCGCCCCCGGGCAATGAGCCGACCGGCGCCCACCGAACCACGCCACCTCCTGAGACCGTTCCCCCGTTCGACGCCTGAACGAATCGCACGTCACCCGGCAGCGTGTCAGTCAGCCGGACATCTCTGGCGGTCCCGAGGCCTCGGTTCGCCACCGCCAGCGTATAGGTAAGGAGACCACCCGCCTGCACCGGATCCGGGGCATCGGTCTTTATGACCCGGAGGTCCGGTTGTTCCGATACGATCCCTGTGGAGTCGACCGAGCGACTGTTGGTCGGATCTGGGTCCGGCTGACCGGTGACGGTCGCAACGTTGATCAGGTCACCACGCGCGTCCTCGACCGAGACCCGCATGGTCCTCAAGACGGAATCGCCCGGTGCAAGGGTACCGAGATTCCACGTCACGACGCGACCCTCTTCCCTCCCCCCGTCCGACGCATCGATAAACTCCACACCGCTTGGGAGGCTGTCCGTCAGCACGACGTCCCGTACTTCGACCGTGTCGTCGTTCGCCACGATCAATTCGTAGCTCAACTCGGCGCCGGGCATTACCCGGTCCGGCGTACTGCTCTTGTTCACGCGCAGATCTCCCTGCGGTGGGCAGATGCCTTCCGGCAGTACCTGGGTCGGGGCAGCGGATGTGTTGTTCTCGAGGTTCTTATCCGGGGTTCTGCTAGAAACACGGGCGTTCATGACCATCTGTGGCAGCATCTCCGGACGCAGCAACACCTCGAACGTGAGCGTGTCGGAACGATCGGGCCCGAGACCTCCGGACATGGTACGGAGAGGAGGTATGGTCCCCCAAATCGTGTCTCGGATCCCCCTGGCCACCCGCGGCCCATGGTTGATGACGATCGTCCGGTACGAAATCGTCTCGCCTACAACCGCGCATCGAGGCGCCGCCAAGCGCACTTCCAGGTCAGCCGAACGACTGAACGGCCACGGAGGCAACGGCCAGACGTAGGACTGAAAACACGCCCACGGCAGGCCGAGCAAAAACCCAAGCAACACCCAGACATACCACGGTCCCCAAAACGGCCACGGGCGAACCGCAGCAGCTGCGCCTCGACACCGCTCCCTCACGAGATCGATGAGCACATCGAGCTGTTCGACTCTTGGCTTCTCGGGGATCTCCGGCCGACGCATGGACTCGCGCACGCGAGTCAGCGACGTAAGCTGGACGGCCGTGCTCTCGAGCTGCCAATTGGGAACGGACGGGAGTTTTTTGGCCCGCTCTAGCCACTCCGCAGCCTTCGTGCACTCACCAAGGCCCAGATGCGCCTCCGCCATCGTGGCCAGATACCACCAGGTGCGCTCGAGTTCCGGCTTTTGTCCTGCCAGGCGGGGGAGCTCGTCGATAAGCGAACGACGGATACGCTCCGCGTGCTTTCTTCGCTTCGCCGTCGCCTCGGTGGGCTTCCCCGATCCGGCGTCATCCTCTTCCAACTGCGCAAGCACGTCTTCGGTGTACGCGGCATTGATACCGTTGTATCCACAGTCGCCCTCGACTCCCAGCTCGTGCCCTCGAACGTAAAAATTGCGCGAGTCCTCGAGATGCACCCGCTGGTCCGTCTGCTGCCACAGCCGCTTGGAAATCGCCCCAGCCAGCCCAAGGGTTTCCTGATTCTTCGTCCCAGCGAGATTGTCGGCTTCCTCGAGAATCTTCCGCGCGAGCTGGAGTCCCTGCTCGGCAGGTGTGTCAGACGCCTTGTACGTGTACAGCGCGTGACGCTGCGCCAGTTCGACTTTCGTCTTGTCCTCGCGAACGCGCGCTGCATCCGTGACATTCCCCTGGCGGGCGTGGTCCAACAAATCCCGAGCAAGCTCGAATGCGTCGAGATCGGTCAGCTGGTTCGCAAGATCCAGCACCTGACCGAGGTCGATTCGCTTGCCGCCCAGAGTCTCAAGCGCGCGGCGGCCGAGTTCTTTCAGCTTCCCTGCCATATCACCCCCCACGCGTGGCTCCGCGTGGCGATTACATTCCGGAATCTGACGAACGCACGGTGCAA
>JBFIZG010000370.1:0-3931 GCA_041604955.1 Gemmatimonadales bacterium
CCGCGGTCACCAGCTCCTGCACCCGTTTGAAGTGATCCTCGGCCTCCTCGTCGATGAACGTGTCGTTGGCGCTTGGCCACTCGGCTCCTGCCAGCAACGGTTCGCGATTCCCGGGAAGGTGTTGCCACAACTCTTCGGTAACAAACGGCATGAACGGATGGAGCAGACGAAGTGTCGTCTCGAGCATCGCCGAGAGGATGCTGCGCGCGACGTCGCCTCCCGGCGCGACGCCGTATAAGCGAGGCTTGACTTGTTCCAGGTACCAGTCCGCGAGCTCGTCCCACGCAAACCGGTAGGCCTCGTTCGCCGCATCGTTCGTACGGAACCGGACCAGGGCCTCGGTGGTCGCCACGATGGTCCGCTGGCACCGCGAGAGAATCCAGCGGTCCGCCAACTCGAACTGCGCCGGATCCATGCTGCTGAGCGGCGCCGAGCCGCCGTCGAGGTTGGTGATAATGAACCGCGCAATGTTCCACAGTTTGTTGGCGAAGTTCCGACCTGGTGCAAACGACGTCTCTAGGTCGTCCGGATCCAGAATGACGTCCGTCCCGACCGCGCTGCCGGCCACGAGCGTGAAGCGGAGGGCGTCGGCGCCATACTGTTCTACCACCTCCATCGGATCGATCCCGTTGCCTGCCGATTTCGACATCTTCCGATGTTGGGTATCCCGAACGATCCCGTTGAAGTACACCGTTTCAAACGGGCGTTCGCCCATGAAATGGTAGCCCGCCATGACCATGCGCGCGACCCAAAAGAAGATGATGTCGGGTGCCGTGACGAGTGTATGGCCTGGATAGAACCGCGTGAGGTCTTCGGTTTGCTCTGGCCACCCCAGTGTGGCGAATGGCCAGAGCCACGAGGAAAACCACGTATCCAGCACGTCTTCGTCCTGACGCGCCGGTCCACCACATTTCCCGCAGCCGTCCGGCTCTTCCATCTCCACGGTGATGTGCGCGCACGCGGGGTCGTCGCAGTGCCAGGCGGGAATGCGATGCCCCCACCACAGTTGCCGCGAGATGTTCCAGTCGCGAATCTGCGTCAGCCACTGCTCGTACACCGCACCCCAACGTTCGGGGACGAGGCGAAGCCGGCCGTCTCGATATGCCGCGAGCGCCGGTTCGGCGAGCGGTTTCATTCGCACAAACCATTGGTCGGAGAGTCGCGGCTCGACGATCGTGTGACACCGGTAGCAGTGTCGCACCGCGTGCTCATACGCCTCGATCTTTTCCATTTGTCCCGACGCTTCGAGCGCCGCAACGATCTGCCTGCGAGCGTCGTCCCGGTCCAGTCCGCGCAGTGAGGCGGGGACCCGGGGGTCGTCGGCCATACGGGCGTCTTCGGTCATGATCGATGGCGTGTCGAACCCGCCCAGCTCCGCCGCGATGTCGAAGTCGTTGGCATCGTGGGCGGGCGTCACCTTGAGCATGCCCGTTCCGAAGTCCCGCTCGACCGCGTGGCTCGTCCGAATGGGGATCACCGTTCCCGAGAGCGGGATTTCGACCGACACACCGTCCAACAACGCAAACCGGTCGTCGTCCGGGTGGAACACGAGACAGACGTCTCCGAACATCGTTTCGGGTCGTGTCGTGGCCACTACGACGCCCGGAGGCTCGCTTTCCGCGTCGTCGCCTTGGACGTGATATCGAATGAAATAGAGGTGATCCTGTCTGTCTCGGAATTCGGCCTCTTCGTCCGACAGCGACGTGTGACAGCGCGGACACCAATGAATCACCCGCTGACCGCGATAGATCAGGCCGTCCTTGTGTAGCCGCACAAACACCGTTCGAACCGCGAGCGAGTAGTCGTCGTCAAAGGTGAACCTGGTGCGCGACCAGTCGCATGAGGAGCCAATCGCTTCGAGCTGTTTCAGGATGGTGCCGCCCTTGCTCTTCACATGTTCCCAGACCCGGCTCACGAACGCTTCGCGCCCGACGTCGTGCCGCGTCAGGTTTTCGCCCGCCAACAGCCGCTCGACGACGTTCTGCGTTGCGATTCCCGCGTGGTCGGTGCCTGGCAACCAGAGCGCTTCACGCCCGCGCATCCGCTCGAACCGGATGAAGACATCCTGCAGCGTGTTGTTGAGACCGTGTCCAGCATGGAGAATATCGGTCACGTTCGGCGGCGGAATCACGATGACGTATGGCTCGTCTGCGGACGAGACGTCGGCGGTGAACACCCCGGAGTCCAACCAGCGACGGTAGATGTCCCGCTCGATGGCAGGCGGGTCGTATTGGGGCGCGAGTGTAATCGTCGTCATCGAATGAGAAGAACGGAGACGGGCGGGCTCAGTCGACCGGCGACGTCCGCCGGCCGGATTCCCCGTCGTCCAGTACTCGGATGCGGTTTACCACAACGTCGGCGCTCGGCATTTCTTGTGCGATTCGGCCGGCGAGCTGACGCGACGCCGTGTCGGGCGCCGTCCCGGTCAGCTCGACGATCCCGTTCCCTAAAGCCTGTGCGGTCACCCGCGAGCCCGGGACGGCGTCGTGGATTGCCTCGGTGATGGCATGCTCGACGATCACCGAGCCGTCCGAGTCGCCTGGTGGCGCCGGACGCAGTCGGCCGACGGCCCCCTTGACCCGTTCCGGGTGCACGTCGCCGAGTAGCTCACCCAGGATCATGCCGGCCATCACGCCAATGCCCAGCCCGAGCGTGACGGACAGTGCGATTCCCGTGACGGCGTCATCCTGTGTCTTGATACGAACCAGAATTACCTCCCGTGGCACCGGGTACCGGTCCATGGTACAATTAGACGATCGCGATACGACTATAGGGGAATTATACGACGATATGAAGATTATGCGACACTACCGGACCCGAGATCCAATCAGAAAACGGCATTCCGCGGCAAAGATATGAATGAGACGATTCACCTGACGCTTCCCGACGGGTCGGTCTGGGACGTGTCCGTCGGGACGTCGGCACGTGAGGTTGCCGAGGAGATCGGTCCGGGCCTCGCGCGGGCGGCGGTTGCCGCAAGGGTCGATGGGGAGGTGTGGGATCTGAACCGCCCGCAGACACGGAACGCATCGCTCGAGATCCTGACTCGGGACAATCCGGAATCCCTGGACGTCCTGCGGCACTCCGCCGCCCACGTTTTAGCGACCGCCGTGCGCCAGCTCTTTCCGGAGGCGAAGATCGGGTTTGGTCCCTCCATCACGGATGGATTTTACTACGATTTCGAGGTTCCACGACCGTTTACGCCGGAGGACCTCGCGCGCATCGAAGACAAGATGCGCGAGGTCGTGAAGCAAGACTATCCCTTCGTGCGCGAGGAGGTCGACGCCGACACCGCGCGGGAGCGGTTTGCCGACGACCCGCTCAAGTTGGAACGGCTCGGTGAATTCGATGCCGACGAGGTGATCTCGGTGTACACCGACGGTCCCTTTGTCGATCTCTGTCGCGGCCCCCACGTAACCAGCACCGGCCGCATCAAGCATTTCAAGTTGTTGCACGCGGCCGGAGCGTACTGGCGCGGCGACTCGACGCGTCAGATGCTCCAGCGTATTTACGGGACGGCGTGGTTCAGTAAGGCGGATCTCAAGGGCTATTTGCGTCGGCTCGAGGAGGCCGAGAAGCGAGACCATCGAAAGCTCGGGAAGGAACTGGACCTGTTCAGTATTCAAGACGACGTGGGTCCCGGTCTGGTGCTGTGGCATCCGCGTGGATCCGTGATCCAGTTCGAACTCCGCCGTTTCATCGAAGACGAAGTGGTGCGACGCGGGTACGATCTCGTGTACACACCGCACGTGACCCGCGAAGACCTGTTTTTCCGATCGGGACATCTTCCGCTCTACGAGAGCAATCAGTTCCCGCCCATGGCGGCCGGTGAGGGCGAGTCGGACGAGGTGCGGTATCGGGTGAAGCCCATGAACTGCCCGATGCATACCTTGATATACGCGTCACGCCAACGGTCCTACCGCGATCTCCC
>JBFIZG010000371.1:0-3909 GCA_041604955.1 Gemmatimonadales bacterium
GATGCGACAATGCGAACAGACCATCTAATGGACCCCTCATCGGCAACCCGCACCCGCGCGCACGGGCACAAAACCACGACTTGCTACCTATAACGTGTAGACGTGCCTCTCGGGTGTGATGCAGGTCACGTGGGGGGATCTTTCGACGGTGAGCATAACGAATCGATCGACTGCTGTTGCACACCCGTGCTGACACTGTTGGCGGGAGCGAGCGAGGCGTAGGTAGCGGGGTGTGCAACCGAGGGCCGGCGATCATATGCTCGCCCGCACCGGTCGTCTCAGAACGCCGATCCGGCCGTCAGGTACAAGCGCCCATCGCCGCGCGACTGTCCTAGGCCGTCGGTGAGCGCAACGGCGGCCCCGGCCCGAAGCCGGAGACTCACGACATTCCCAACGCCCGTATCGATGACGATCTCGCCGCCAACATCGCGATAGGACGAAAGGGCCACGGCCTCACCGGCGTTCCACCCACCCCCAATCTCCCCAAACGCGGCGAGCGAGACCCGGTCGAGCAAGAGCGGGAGCTTCGGCACCCCACGTCCGACGGCAGCGACCGGAACTCGCAGTTCGAGGACACCGACGAAAGCTCTCGTAAACCGCTCGGAGCCGCGCTCGTACCCTCGTAGCGGAAACTTCCGCCGGCCGCTCCCAAGGGTATAACCCGGAAGCAGATCGACCACGTCACCGGAGACACCTCCCACCGAGTAGACCGTGGGTGTCGGGCCGGCGGTGACGCCTGCGGTCGCCCGGGCCGCGAGCACCCAATGCGCAAACCCCGGCAGCGGGAGCGCAAGGTATCCGTTCACGCCGACTCGGAATTCGTGAGACCACCCTGGTCCGGCCACCTGTTCACGGCGCAGGGCCAGGGCCACGACGGACCCACCGTTTTCGGGGGAAATCGCCAGAGCCGGACGCTCGAATCGCGAAGCCCCTACCGAGACCACGCTGCCGGCATATGTGCGATTCGCCGGAGAAAACCCGAGCGGCTCAGATCCGTCGTTCACGAGCGCGTCTTGTTCCACGAACGCGCCAAACCGAATGGATGCGCCCGACCGCCACCGTCTCCATCGATACCGCACACCGACCTCGGCGGAACGCTCTCGAAACGACACGGGGACAGCGTTACCGCTGGCCGCACTCGCCAAGCCGGCAAAGTCCCACGTCTGGCCCCCGGTCGCATCGACGCTCCAGGACCGCCATCTCGAGTGCACGACCGACGCTGCCAGCTCAACCCGCCCGGTGGACGGCGCGACGCCGACGAACATCCCGTACGCCGTGCGCCCGATGGGATCCACGCCGGTCGTCAGTGCTCGAACAAACAAGCCCGCATCTCGCTCATCGTGCACGAAGGGAATCCAGTACCGCGGAAGGAGCGACGGCCAAGGAGCAAATGATCATTCCCTCGGACTCGGGACAGGCGACCGCAGCGGCGAGGGCCGCGACCTCGAGTCGGCGCTCGGTACGGCGCGGCGTACCGGCTGTACCCTGGAGGTCGCGGCGATCGCATGACCGTCCGCCATCAAGGTGCCGTAGAACAGCGTCCCGTCCGGCGCCACCACGGGGTCACGCGCACCGCCTCGTACGTCGGTGATCTGTTGCACGTCATCGGCACCCAGCGTATACAGATACGCCTGTGGCAGTCCGGTCCGCTCGGAGGAGAACACCAACCGTCCATCCGACGTCCACGAAGGGTCACCGTCCAGCGCCTCGTCATCGGTGATGAGACGGACGTCCTCCGGTTCTCCGACCGACCACAGCACGATATCCCACCGCTCGTTCGCATGTCGCGCGCCGGCCACCCACCGCCCGTCGGGCGAGATCGCCACACGGCCCCAATCGTTGCCGGCGGGCGCCGGATACGGCATGAGTGACCCGGGACCAACCAGCATCGGGACCCGGACGCCGCGACGGAGCACCAGGACACCCACACGTCGATCGGGCGTGACGAACGCATCGGTGACACGTTCACCCCGTGTGAGGCGGGTCCACGAGTTGGGTGGCTGCCAGCGATAGAGATCGCTCCGAATCTGCACGGGGCTGCTGAAATCGAGCTGCGCCACGTAGAGCGAGTCGGCAGCCCACGCCAAACCATGAATTTCGTTTGCACGGCGGACACCGATCCTCGTTCCATCAGACACGCGGATCATGACCACGCGTTGCGTGTTCCGATCGTCGCGCCACCGATACGCCAACCGCGATCCGTCACGCGACAGCCGAATCATTGGTTCCGAACGCAGTCCGCGCACGAGCACGGTGTCGGGATCACGCAACCCTGCCCCTGCAGCCGCCGCTCGCATGCGACGCCATGTGTCGTCGACCGATTCCCCCGTGAGCGGTCGCCACGCACTCGAGACGTTGACGGGCAGCAGTTGTCGCGACGTGCGATCGACAAACCGAGGAATCACACTGTCGCGCCCCGTTGCCTCGGACATTTCAAAAAAACGCGATCCCCAGGCGTACGGCCGAAAGCCGCCCGGCCACATGGGATTCGCGAACACCGCGTCACCCGGCGCCGGCCAACGGTCGTCCGTTGCCGCAGCGGTCAACAATTGCTCGTGGAACGCGCCACGAACCCGTCCAGCGTTGGTGAGTCGCGACTCGTAGTACGTGGCGAGCCCCTCGTGGACCCACGACGGCTGGTAGACATTCGGAAACAATCCCGGCGCACGACCGAAGACGGTTTGCAACATGCCCCACAGGCCGTCCGCACGGTCCAAATGAAAAATGTGCGTCAGCTCGTGGGTGATGACCAAGCGCAGCCAGTCGTCGTATCGTGCCAGCGACACCGACGGGTCACCTGGAGGCGCGAGATAGACCGTGACACGATTGGTCGGAAACGTCGAGGCGAACCCGTTGGAGAAATCGACGTCGTCGGAGAGCACGAGCTCGATCACGCCGCGGGGCGGCTCGAGCTCGCGCGCCAACAGTTGATAGGCCCACTCGGCTTCCTCGGCGGTGCGAAGCGCCGACTCCCTCAACTCGGTGCGGGCGTGGACGCGGAAGTGGTCCGTGCGCCAGGTACGCCAGCTGCCGCTGGGGTCGACTTGCCCGTGGAGCACTCCCCACGACGGAGCGATGCACGCAATGGCAACCGCGGACAGCGTTGATCGCGTGATGTTCACATCGGCGCGTTCGTCGCGCGGAGTCTGAGAAACGAGGCAACCCCCTCGACGATTCCCTGCGCGTAGCGCCACTGCCCGTCTTCATCGCGCAGGACGGCTTCCTGTTCTGGAATCATCATGAAGAGTCCTTCGGTCAGCGCCGACGGCATCCAGGTGGGACGCGCCAACGCCAGATCCCCGCGTCCCATCCCCAGATCGGGGAATCCGAGTTGACGCACCAACGCGCGATTCAATTCACGAGCGAGCAACGCACTTCGCGGATGGAAATAGTACACGCTGGTTCCATTGTTGACGAACGGGTTGACACCGTCCGGTAGCGCGTTCGCGTGAATCGAAATCAACACGTCAGCGCCGGCCCTCTCCGCGCTCTCCACGCGTTCAACCAACCCGAGGGCCGCGTCTGTATCCCGGGTCAAGACCACACGCGCGCCATAGCGTGCCAAGAGATCGGCCGTCTTGCGAGCGATGGCCAAGACCGCGTCCGGCTCCTTGAGGCCGGTGGGTCCCGTCGCCCCCCCTGGTGGGTGACCCGGATCTATCGCAATGATGCGGCCCCGGAGCGGTTGCGCTGGGTCGATGCGGGGAGGTCGGCGGATCTCCAGCAGCAGGTCATGACCGTCCCATCGGGTTCGGTAACCCCACACCGGTTGTGCGAGATCGATGACGACGTCGGTTTCGTCTTCTCGCGGCTGCGCAAACGACACCAGCCGGATCAGCGAATCGGTACCGCCGTATTGGATCCAATCCATGTTTGCTTGGACGCCGTACAGCCGGAGCCGAATCTGCC
>JBFIZG010000372.1:0-3893 GCA_041604955.1 Gemmatimonadales bacterium
CTTGACCGGGGCCGAAGACGCCGTGGTGGTCACGAATGCGGCGGCCGCCGTTCTCCTCCTGCTCAACACGCTCGCACGGGAAGGTGAGACGATCGTCTCGCGCGGCGAACTCGTCGAAATCGGAGGGTCGTTCCGTATCCCCGACATCCTGGCGCGCAGCAACAGTGCGCTCGTCGAGGTCGGTACTACCAATCGCACGAGACTCGACGACTATCGTCACGCAGCCACGACGGACACTCGGTTGTTGCTCAAGGTGCATCGTTCGAACTTCACCATGAGCGGATTCGTGGCCGAAACGTCGGTATCCGAATTGGTCGCGTTGGGACGAGAACTCGACGTACCGGTGGTACATGACGTGGGTAGCGGATTGTTGATGGATCTCAGTCACTGGGGTCTTTCCGGAGAGCCACTGGTGAAACCAAGCGTCGAGGCGGGAGCGACGGTTGCGTTTTCCGGCGACAAGCTGGTGGGTGGACCGCAGGCGGGGATCGTCGTCGGGCCGCGCGAGGTCGTCGCGCGCGCCGCGCAGAATCCGCTGGCCCGAGCGCTGCGGCCGGACAAATCGACCATGGCGGCATTGGAAGCGACGCTCGCGCTCTACCTCGATCCCGACAACGCCATCGCCGAGGTGCCGGTGCTTTCCATGCTGACCAGCGACCCCTCCACGCTCAAACGACGGGCGCGACGGTTGGCCCGCCGCATCGAAGGAGGCAGGACCATCCCCGGCGTATCGACCGTGGGTGGAGGAGCGTTTCCCGGAAGCGAGCTGCCCACAACGTTGGTCGCCGTCCCCACCGAATCGGCCGATGTGCTGCTCGAACGCCTCCGGCAGCACGACCCACCGGTGATCGCGCGAACGGTGGACGACCTAGTGGTGTTTGACGTTCGCACGCTCTTGGACGACGAATTCGCGCTTGTGGCAGAGGCCGTCACGCAAGCCAAGGGTGGTATTGTGTGAATGCGTCGCCGTTGCGAGATTCCGGCGACCAAAGATCCGACATCGTTGCAACGTTCAGGAGGCCCCCCGACGTGTACTCGAAAAGTCTCACGGCGGCCGCGATCATGTTCGTGGCGTCGGCGCAAGTGGTTCCCGCACAGGACACGACCGCCATCGCCGTACAATACGGTGACCGCGTGGCGAACCAACTCACGAGATATGATCAGATGTTCGACGACGGCTCGCACTACCGGATCTTTGGATTCGAGGGCCGGCCGGGTGACTCGGTCTCGATCTCTCTGGTGTCGGAGGACATCGACGCATATCTGATTCTCGGGGGCCCCATGGGTGAGATCACCCGGGACGATGACTCGGGCGGCCTGTGTAACGCTCACGTGACGGCGGTCCTGCCGGATTCGGGCACTTACGTCATTTATGCGTCGGGGACCGCATCGGGCGAGTGGGGCAACTTCACGCTTTCACTCGAGCGCGGGCTCATGCCGCCTCCCAGCACAGAAGGATGCCGCGGGTTCGTCGGCCCGCAGGGTACGCTCGCCCTCGGTGATTCCGTGGTCGGCGCGTTCGAGCAAACGGACCCGTTTCTTCGTGATTCGACCTATTACGAGGTGTGGTTGCTCTCGGGAACCGAAGGCAAGACCTTCACGCTCGATTTGGCCTCGACCGAATTCGACGCGGTGTTGATGCTACTCCGCGGGATCAGTCGAATCGTGGCCGTCGACGATGATGGGGGAGGCGGATGCGACTCGCGTATCGTATTTCAGAACAGCGACGCGGTCCCGTTGCGCGCGGTTGCGCGAACGCGGGGTAACTGGCAGCTCGGTGCGTTTGCGCTCCGACTCAGCGAGGGCGCGGAGCCGCAGCACGCATCGACATGTGAGGGCCGACCGGCGGGACGGCCACCGACACGCCCTTGACTCCAATGCGCGTCGCAGTCTTTGTCTCCGGTGGCGGCACGAACCTACAAGCGCTGCTCGACACCTGCCGGGGGAAAGACGCGACCGTCCAGCTCGTGCTGAGTAATCGAGCGGACGCGGGCGCGCTCGACAGGGCTCGAAAGGCCGGTGTTTCGACGCGAGTGATTGCGGATCCGGACGACGGACCCGCGATCGTCGACACACTCCGGTCCCACGACATCGACCTAGCCGTGCTGGCCGGGTATCTGAAGCTCGTTCCGCGCGAGGTCGTCGCCGCGTTCGATCGGCGCATCATCAACATCCACCCCGCGTTGCTGCCTGCATTCGGCGGGCGGGGCATGTACGGCCTGCACGTGCACCGTGCCGTGCTCGCGTCGGGGGCAACCGTGAGCGGCGCGACGGTGCATCTCGTCAGCGCAGAATACGATCGCGGACCGATTGTTGCGCAGTGGCCAGTCGCCGTCGCCGCCGACGATACGCCGGAAACGCTACAGCAGCGTGTGTTGGAGATCGAGCACCAGCTCTTGCCCGAGGTGGTGCTGGCTGCTGCCAACGCGGGTGGTGTGCAGCGCCTGTTGGCAAACGACGCGCATTTCTGCGTGTCTCCCGGCTCACCGCCGATCGGGGCCGCGCTCTCGGTCGCACCTGTCTTCGCCGCTCCGCAATAGGAGGAACGATCGTGCCGCGCGCCTTAATCTCCGTCACCGATAAACGCGGCATCGTCGATTTCGCGCGGCGCATCGCCGCACTCGACTGGGACATCGTCTCGACTGGGGGGACGGCATCCATTCTCGACGCGGCCGGCGTTCCCGTCACTCCGATCGACCGCGTCACCGGATTCCCTGAAATCTTGGACGGGCGGGTCAAGACACTCCATCCCGCCGTCCATGCGGCGTTGTTGGCGCGACGTGACCTCGAGCCGCACATGCGAGAACTCGAGGAACATGGGTTCCCACTCATCGACATGGTGGTGGTGAATCTGTACTCGTTCCGGGAGCGCATTGCCGTGCCGGACGTGAAGTTCGAGGATGCGATCGAACAGATCGACATCGGCGGTCCTACCATGCTTCGGGCCGCCGCCAAGAACCACATGAGTGTCCTCCCGGTGGTGGACCCTCGCGACTACAATCGCGTGCTTGCGGCGATCGCAACCGACGACATCTCACCCGAATTGAGACGGGAGCTGGCCTCAAAGGTGTTCAGCTACATTGCCGCGTACGACGCGGCAGTTGCGGCGTACTTGGGAGACAGCGACGATCCCTTTCCCCCGGTCATGAACATCGTCGTCGAGCGGATGCAGGAGTTGCGGTACGGGGAAAACCCGGGGCAGCGGGCCGCGCTCTACTCGTCGCGCGAGGGACGCGGCGTGGACGTCATGCGACAGCTCCACGGAAAGGCTCTGTCGTTCAACAACCTGCTCGATATTGATGCGGTGGGGATTGCCCTGTCCCCGTGGCCCGATCGTCCGAGTTGCGTCGTCATCAAGCACACGACCCCCTGCGGCATCGCGCTGGGCCGCACCGCGGGCGAGGCGTGCCGGCGCGCATTGGCCACCGATCCGCAATCATCGTTTGGCAGTGTCATCGGGTTCAATACCGTCGTCGATGCCGACGCCGCTTCCGCCATGACGGACCTCTTCGTAGAAGTGGTGGTCGCTCCCCGGTTTCACGACGAAGCGATCGCCATCCTCGACAAGAAACGAAACCTCCGCCTGGTGGAAATCCCGCTCTCGGGACGCGAACCGACGCTCGACTTCAAGCGGCTTCGCGGTGGTTTCTTAGTCCAAGACCGTTTCATCTATTCGCTCGACGAAACAGAGTGGCGGACGGTCTCGACTCGAAAGCCATCGGAGACGGAGATGCGTGATCTCCGTTTTGCGTGGGGCGCCGTCGCGAGCGTCAAATCCAACGCGATTCTTCTAGCCAAGGACGAGGCCGCGATCGGAATCGGCGCCGGCCAGATGAGTCGGGTGGACTCATCCATGCTCGCGGTGCAAAAGGCGCGCGCGATGGGGCATGAGC
>JBFIZG010000373.1:0-3878 GCA_041604955.1 Gemmatimonadales bacterium
GCTCGTCTCGGTGATCTCTGTGGCTGCTTCTCCCACAATGTCGATTCGCTCATGTACTCTACGGGGCCACAGCGGTCTCAGAGGGAAAACCGAGAGGTCACAGGGGCAGGTTTGTTGCGGGGATATGTAACGTCGGTCACAGTCTGTCGTCGTGGTGGCGCGTATCGTCATCGATTGATGCTTTTCTCGGTCCGCGACTCCCGATGTCACCGCACCGCGGCCTAACCTACGCCACCAGCCTCGCGAGCGGAGAGTGATAACCTGATGCTCAGCCGTCTCATGGGTGACGTTACCGATCGCGCCGCGTTCGCGCCGGACTTTCGACGCCGGGCCATTCACGTCGACACGGCGCAGCTCGTTCCCATCGTCATCGGTAGCCTGGCGTTTCTCGTGCTGTTCTGGCAACCCATCGTGACGCTCGGCCGGGACTGGTGGAACGATCCTGAGGCCGGGCATGGCCTGCTGCTCGCGCCGATCGCCGTGTACCTCGCCTGGCGGAAGGGACGCGCCCCCTCCGCAACCTCACAACCGATCCTCGGGCTCACGATCCTCGTGCTCGCCGTCGTGCTCCGGTATCTCTCCGGACTCGCGGCCGAGTTGTTTACGATGCGTCTTTCCCTGTTCGGCGCGGTGGCAGCGATCATCATCATGGCGGCGGGGCTTCGCCAGCTCCGGCACTGGTGGCTTCCAGCCGCATTGCTGTTGCTCTCTGTTCCGGTGCCGGTCGTCCTGCTGAACACGCTGGCGTTTCCACTACAGCTCAAGGCATCGCAGATGGGCGCGGCGATACTCAGCTGGCGGGACGTGCCCGTGCTGCTCGCCGGAAACGTCATTCACATCCCAGGGCATTCCCTGTTTGTCACCGAGGCGTGCAGCGGTCTCCGATCCCTGACCGCGCTGCTGGCACTGGGACTCTTGATCGCCGGGATCTGGCTACGTCATGTGTGGGCACGGATCGCCTTGATGGCCGTCGTCATTCCGGTCGCCATGTTGTTGAACGGCGTCCGTGTCTTTCTCACCGGGTTCCTGGTGTACTACGTCGACCCGAGCCTGGGGAAGGGTTTCATGCACTTCACCGAGGGCTGGGCCATTTTTGGCGTCTCATTCGCCATCCTCGGTGCATGCGCCTGGCTCATCACACGAATCGAGCAGCGGATCTCCAACCGCGTGGTGGCGTCGTGAATACGATGACGCACTGGGGACCCGTCGCCATCCTGTCGATTGGGGCTTTGTTCACGGTCGGCATCGACACGCAGAGAAGTCTTCCGTTGCGCGCACCGCTCGAGAGCGTCGTGCCAGTCGAAATCGCCGGTCGCCAGGGTACCGACGTCAGCATCGAAGCGGCGGAACTCGAGGCGGCCGGCGTGACCAGCCACCTGATGAGAAACTACGCGAACGATTCGGACACGCGCGGCCCCCGCTGGTCGGTCTACATTGGGTATTACGACCGGCAAGTCCAGGGGAAATCGATTCACTCGCCCAAGAACTGTCTTCCCGGAGCCGGGTGGGAAGCACTCGCCTCGAGCGAAGTCGCCATACCGGCGGCAACCGGAACGATTGCCGCGAATCGGTATCTGCTGCAAAAGGACGAACACCAAGCCCTGGTGCTCTATTGGTATCAGGGGCGGGGACGCGCGGTCGCGAACGAGTACCTCGTCAAGGTGAATCTGCTGCGCGACGCAGCCTTGCGGCAGCGGAGCGAGGAGGCGCTGGTCCGAATCGTCGTCCCAATCCAAAACAGTGAAGAAGAAGCGTTTGAGATTGCGCGGGACGCCGCGAAAACGGTGGGACCGAGTCTCGCCCTGGCACTACCGAGCTGATTCAGTGTTGTTGGCCCGGCGGTTTCGGAGATCGCCGCCGACACGTTACGTCCCTCACGACATCAGACCCTAATGTGGGGTCGCCGCACCTACCGATTCCCTGCGGGTAGGCTCCCAGATCGGGTTCAGCTCGCCGCGCATGGCTTTTGTCCATGCGTGCAACCCTGCCACGAGACCCGACACCACGTACGCCGGCATGGCGAATACACGCGGTAGCGACCGAGCCGGCCAGAACCATCCCACGAGCGCAAACACACCGACGACACCCGCGGCCCCAAGCGCCCAGCGAGCCCACGGATAGGTTGGCGCCAATCCGATCAATGCGATCGCCCCCACGAGCACCGCCCACGGCACGAGCCATCTCGCCAGTTTGTGGCTGAACAGCATCCAAGCGAAGGACCCGTACCGCACGGGATCGAGGAGCCGCCTCCGGAAGAACAGCGTCTCCAGCCCACGAGCCATGGTCCGGACCTTCCGGCGGTACTCCTGACGCAACGACGTCGATCGCGGGACGAAACACACCGCGTCGTTGACTGAGACCGAGCGATAGCCGTTTTCTCGAGCGATGAGCGGCGCCGCGAAATCGCGGCTCAGCGCTTCGGGAACGATCTCCATGTGGAGATCCATTCGGCTCGCGTAAAAGCACCCTGAGGCTCCCACAATGCCCCCGACGCGCGTTTCGAGCGACCGGACCCACATCTCGTACCCCACATACCCCGACTCGCCGAGGTTGGCGCTGTCACCCACTCTTGCCACGCTCACGTCACGACCCGAGGCGACACCGACGGTCGGGTCGGTGAACGTGGCCACGAGGGGCTTGATCGCCGCCGGGTGAATCCGAACGGATGCGTCCGTGTTCACCAGAATGTCGCCGCTGAGATACGCGCAGCCGGCGTTTTCGGCCGCGGTCTTTCCGGCGCGTTTGGCGAGCACCACGAGTTCAACCCCTCGGTCGGCAAACTCGCGGACGATATCGTTCGTCCGGTCGGTGGACGCATCGGAAATAACGAGGATCTGCCGTTTGTCGGCCGGGTAATCGAGTTCGAGTATGCTCTCCAGCGTTTCCCGAATTCGCGCTTCTTCATTGTACGCGGGGATCGTGATGCTGATGTCGGGCCACTCGTCGGCTGATGTCGTGGATACCGGCCGACGCTTGAACACGGCCGCCATTTTCAGGAGCACCGGGTACACGGCGTACGGGTACACCGCGGCCGTCGCTGACGCCACCAGCAAAGTGAGCCACATCGTTTCCATGTTACGCCGTCACCACCCGTGCAGAACCAGCCGCCGCGACGCACCGCTCGACCGCTTCGAGGAGTCGTGCCCCGTAATAGTCCCAGTTGTACCGGGTGCGGACCGCGTTGCGGCCGGCGGCGCCCATGCGGCGGCGCGCGTCCCCGTCTTCCAGCTGACGGAGCGTTTGCACGAACGACGCTGCATCGCGATCGGCAAAGACGACGCCGGCGCCGGTCTCCGATAGCACTCTCGCAGCGGGGGGCATCGAGGACACGAGCAGCGGGATCCCCGCAGCCATGTAGTCAAACAGCTTGTTTTGAATGGTGTAGTTCCACTGGTCCGTCGCGTGGTGTGGAATCACGCCCACGTCAAAGGTCGGCAGCCGGTCGAGCACTTCCTGATACGGACGGTGTCCGTGGAACGTCACCCGCTCGCCGAGTCCCTTTGCCTCCGCCTCCCGTCGATGGCGTTCGAGACTCATGCCGTCGCCAAAGACGTCCAGGGTTACCCGTGGGGTGTCACCGCGCAACGTCGCCAACCCTTCGAGCACCACGTCCAGGCCTCGCGAACGTTCGATCTTTCCCAGATACACCAGTCGGAGCGTTCCGTCGCTTGCCCGAGCCTCGGTCCCGTTGGCACTCGCGCCGCGCTCCGGTGTCGGCGGAATGTTCGACACCACGGTGATCCTCGCCGGATCGACACCGAGCTTGACGAGACGCTCCGCCGACTCCTCGACCACGACGAGAACGTGGTCGACGGCGGGGAGTGTCAGCCGTTCGACGACGCTCGCCAAGTACGGGTTCCGAATGAGCAGATTCTGCA
>JBFIZG010000374.1:0-3855 GCA_041604955.1 Gemmatimonadales bacterium
CAGAGCCCCCTGCTCCACCGAACAGGATGCCGCGGCCTTCCCGAGCCACCAGCGCGGCATGTACCGTTTCGACTCCGCGATCCTGATGCCAGAGTAGCAACGGATCTCGAAAGGGACGCCCTCGCTCGAGCTGGGGGAGGTGGCTCGTGTCCGAGATCCACCCGACGATTCTTCCGGCCGCACGATCGAAAGAATACGTGGCGGCTGCGCGACGGAACTGGACGATTCGACCGTCGGTTGTGGTGTCGATCGCGACCGGCAGGCTGGGATCGTCGAGCGGGGGCGCACCGGGGTTGGCGACGGCCGTCGCGGCTTCGTCCCAGACGTCAACAGTAAGGTCGGGATCGATCGCCTCGACACATCGTGCCTCGAGATGGGAAAACGGTCTCGTGACGCAGGTCGCGAGGTGGCTCCCGACGATACGGAACCTGACGAGACGCCCGGCAAACATGTAACACCGCTCTACTAGCTGACTGGGCGTCGCGTCGAGCGCTCGTTGGAACGCGGCACACATGACCGCGTCGCTTGCCTCGCACGTCGAGCGGCCGCGCTCCCCTTCGCCCCCAGGACTCGCTACCCCACCGGCGGCATCATGCCCAACGTCCACGGCATCGGCCTCACCCATTCTCCGACGCCTCGCTCCACGGCCCATCCATCAAACCCGGCATGGGGGGATCCAGAGCGAGAAGGTCGGCCATGTCCGTGTACTTGTTCAACCGTGGCGTCTGGTAGGGCTCGGCCGTTCGTGGAATGACGCCGTCGGGTGAAGGAGCGGGCACTTCACCGTCGGCAGCCGTGACCAACCGCTCTTCCTGGAGTTCCGAGACGAGCTGCTGTACGTCGTCTCGCGCGGTGTCCAGCGGGACCTGGTACGAACCCGACAAGTGTGCGGCGATTTCCTCGACAGATCGGCGTTGCCCCACGAGTTCCCACACGACGGAACCGACCCGATCCAGGCTATAGTACAGGCCGTTTGCCAGGTTCAGAATGATCGCCTCACCGTCGATGACCTTCGCGGCCACTTCGGATTCGTTTAGCGCAAACCGATCCTGCTTCATACCCCAACGCTCCTCCTTCTCGCACGCCGTCTCCCGGCGCAACCGCTGCAAATCGCACCACGATTGGGCGTCTCGCCAATGCAGCGGCCTCCGTCCGACACCGTCCGTCAGCCGATCTTGAGGGCAACCACACAATCCGGCCTGGACATCCGCCGTCAGCGGACCGTATGCACCCGGACCCATTACTGATTTCTCACCGTGAAGCCGCAAGGTCCGCGCCATCGATTTTACCGCTCGGCCGGCGGGCAGTCGCGCTCGTGAGCGGGATCACAGGGCGGCACTTACGCGACCTGGGTCGCCAATACAGATTCCGGCGGCTCGGATTCGGAGCGGGGCAGGCCGGGGACGGTTTGCCAGCGCGGGCAGGGAGCTAGGGCCAGGAGCTAGGGGTCCCCTTTCCGGTCGTGTGACCCTAACTCCCCACTCCTAGCTTCTAATCACCTGACACCTATCACCTGACACCTGACACCTATCACCTGACACCTATCACCTGACACCTGACACCTGACACCTGACCACAATGCCCGATAAACCGACCATACAATTTCTCGGTGCCGCAGGCACCGTCACCGGGTCAAAGCATCTCATCACCTTGGGCGATCAACGTGTGTTGCTCGACTGCGGGATGTTCCAGGGAATCAAGGCGCTGAGACAACGGAACTGGAAGCCGCTGCCGTTCGATCCCGAGCGCCTGGCGGCAGTCGTTCTCAGCCACGCGCACATCGATCACTCCGGACTCTTGCCGTTGCTCGTGCGCAATCGCTATCGGGGCCCAATCTACTGCACGCCGGGTACGGCCGATCTGCTGCGAGTGATGCTCCGAGACTCCGCCTACCTCCAGGAAGAGCAGGCATCGCACGCAAACCGCTACGGCTATTCTAAACACCGGCCGGCGTTGCCGCTCTACACAATTGCGGACGCCGAAGCGACGATCGATCTCGTGGAAGAACGTCGGTATGTCGAACCGTTTGCGGCGGCTCCTGGCGTGGAAGTGACGTTCCGACACACCGGTCACATTCTGGGATCCGCCTCGGTCGACGTGGCGCTGGATTGCGGGAGCACAACCAAGCGGGTGGTGTTCTCCGGAGATTTGGGGCGGTGGGACCGCCCGATCTTGCGAGACCCCGTCGATGTTCCGGCGGCGGACATTCTGCTTTGTGAATCAACGTATGGCGACAAGGAGCACCCCGCTGATCCCAAGCGCCACCTGGCGAAGATCGTGCGCGACTCTGCCGAGCAAGGTGGTGTGCTGCTCGTACCGGCCTTTGCCGTCGGCCGAACGCAGGAGTTAGTCTGGCGGTTGCGCCAGCTAGAGGATGAGGGACTCGTTCCCGTCGTGCCCGTATACGTGGACAGCCCCATGGCGATCCGATCGACCGAGATCTATCTCCGCCACCCGGAGGATCACGATCTCGACATGAAACAACTCGAGCGGAAGGGCGACGAGCCCCTCGAGACGCAACAGTTCGCGCTCACGCGGCACCGAAACGAATCAAAGAAACTGAATGAGCTCAGAGGCCCCGCCGTGATCATCTCGGCGAGCGGCATGGCAACGGGTGGCCGCATTCTCCATCATATGAAGCGGTGGTTACCGGACCGCCGGACCACGTTCCTGGTGGTCGGGTATCAGGCCCACGGCACTCGCGGTCGGAGCTTGCTGGAGGGCGCCCGCGAGATCAAGATCCACGGGCAGATGGTGAAGGTGCGTGGCGAGGTCGAGTGCATCAACGGTTTGTCTGCCCACGGCGATCGCAGTGAGCTGCTTCGCTGGATGGGAGGGTTCGAAGAACCGCCACGTCGCACTTACCTCGTTCATGGAGAACCCGACGTGGCGGGCGCGTTTGCAGAGACGATCAAAAACAAACTCAAGTGGAACGCTCGGGTCGCAAAGGACAAACAAAAGGCGATCATCTCGTAGCGCGAATGGAGCATCGTTCACCCCGCTGCCATAAGGGGGGTTCACAGCGTGCTACGAAGATTTAACTGAACCGTATAGAGAAACGAGAGGTAGCGACATGACCGGGCCGAAAACGACTTACGGGATTCGCCGCGAAGTCCCCCTTCCCTACGACGAGACTGTCCGGCGAACACGAGAGGCGCTGAGCGCCGAGGGATTCGGCGTGCTCACGGAAATCGACGTGAAGGAAACGTTGAAGAAGAAGCTCGATGTCGACTTCAAGCCGTATATCATTCTGGGAGCGTGCAACCCGCCACTCGCACATCAGGCACTGAGCGCCGAGCAGGATCTCGGCATGCTGCTCCCGTGCAACGTGGTGGTGTATGCGGGGGACCGGGATGGAACGAGTGTCGTCAGCGCCTTGGACCCGGTGGCGCAACTGAGCGTGAGCGGGAATCCCGCCGTCCAGCCGATCGCCGAGGAGGTGCGTGCGAGAATGGAACGGGTGATCGCAAACGTGGCGTAAAACGAGGCGACGTTAAGGGCGTGTTGTGGCCAGTGGTCCGGACGCCGTCAATCGCGGCTGAGCGTCCTTGGTCCGGACCACTCGGCCAACAACACGGGGTCAACCTGGGTTTCGTTAGAAACCGCAAACCATCATGCGCACTGGAGAGTCGATGAGGCGCCGCCTGCTCGCGCATTCGCTAACCGCAATCCTGGCCACCGCCTGTGCCAGCGGCATGCAGACCGGAGCGTCGCAACACACACAGTCGGCGCTAAGGACAGGAACCGTGACTCGCGCGACCTACTGGGTCTACGTCGCGGCGGAGTCAGCCGATCTCGTCCATCTGATCCGGTTCGGGCCGGAGGGCGCATCGGTCGAGAAGACGTTTCCCGTCG